>NZ_JBEWTB010000002.1:3042500-3305000 GCF_040549045.1 Endozoicomonas sp. NE40
GCTCAAACTATTCACCGAAGCTACGGGTTCAATGTTTTACATTGAGCGGTAGAGGAGCGTTCTGTAAGCGGTTGAAGGTGTGCCGGGAGGCATGCTGGACGTATCAGAAGTGCGAATGCTGACATGAGTAACGATAAGGGGAGTGAGATCCTCCCCCGCCGGAAGACCAAGGGTTCCTGCGCAACGCTAATCGGCGCAGGGTGAGTCGGCCCCTAAGGTGAGGTCGAAAGACGTAATCGATGGGAAACAGGTTAATATTCCTGTACCCCTTTTGACTGCGACGGAGTGACGGAGAAGGCTAGGCCAGCACGGTGATGGTTATCCGTGTTTAAGGTCGTAGGCTGTGGGTTCAGGCAAATCCGGACCCACAAAGCCGAGAACTGATGACGAACCGGCTACGGCCGGGAAGTGGTTGATGCCATGCTTCCAGGAAAAACTTCTAAGCTTCAGGTCAAAAGGGACCGTACCCCAAACCGACACAGGTGGTCAGGTAGAGAATACCAAGGCGCTTGAGAGAACTTGGGTGAAGGAACTAGGCAAAATGGCACCGTAACTTCGGGAGAAGGTGCGCCGGCTGGTGTGAAGGGCTTGCCCCGTAAGCACCGGCTGGTCGAAGATACCAGGTGGCTGCGACTGTTTATTAAAAACACAGCACTGTGCTAACACGTAAGTGGACGTATACGGTGTGACGCCTGCCCGGTGCCGGAAGGTTAATTGATGGGGTTAGCTTAGGCGAAGCTCTTGATCGAAGCCCCGGTAAACGGCGGCCGTAACTATAACGGTCCTAAGGTAGCGAAATTCCTTGTCGGGTAAGTTCCGACCTGCACGAATGGCGTAACGATGGCCACGCTGTCTCCACCCAAGACTCAGTGAAATTGAAATCGCTGTTAAGATGCAGTGTATCCGCGGCTAGACGGAAAGACCCCGTGAACCTTTACTACAGCTTCACAGTGGATCTTGATGTTGCTTGTGTAGGATAGGTGGGAGGCTTTGAAGTGTGGACGCCAGTCTGCATGGAGCCATCCTTGAAATACCACCCTGGCAATATTGAGGTTCTAACCCAGGTCCCTTACCGGGATCGGGGACATTGTGTGGTGGGTAGTTTGACTGGGGCGGTCTCCTCCCAAAGAGTAACGGAGGAGCACGAAGGTTGGCTAAGCACGGTCGGACATCGTGCGGTTAGTGTAAAGGCACAAGCCAGCTTGACTGCGAGACGTACATGTCGAGCAGGTACGAAAGTAGGTCTTAGTGATCCGGTGGTTCTGAATGGAAGGGCCATCGCTCAACGGATAAAAGGTACTCCGGGGATAACAGGCTGATACCGCCCAAGAGTTCACATCGACGGCGGTGTTTGGCACCTCGATGTCGGCTCATCACATCCTGGGGCTGAAGCCGGTCCCAAGGGTATGGCTGTTCGCCATTTAAAGTGGTACGCGAGCTGGGTTTAGAACGTCGTGAGACAGTTCGGTCCCTATCTGCCGTGGACGTTGGAAGTTTGAGGAGAGCTGCTCCTAGTACGAGAGGACCGGAGTGGACGAACCACTGGTGTTCGGGTTGTGTCGCCAGACGCATTGCCCGGTAGCTAAGTTCGGACGGGATAACCGCTGAAAGCATCTAAGCGGGAAGCCCCCTTCAAGATGAGACTTCCCTTGGCCCTAGAGGTCACATAAGAGACGTTGAAGACTACGACGTTGATAGGCTGGGTGTGTAAGCGTTGTGAGGCGTTGAGCTAACCAGTACTAATGACTCGAGAGGCTTGACCATATAACGCCAAAGCGATTTGGTGCCATGCACTAGAGAGTGTAAAAGCAAGAACAAAGCTTATTTAAAACAGATTTTGGATTCCGGAAGCTGAGATTAACATCTCAACTTCAACCAGTTTTGCCTGGTGACCATAGAGTGTTGGAACCACCCGATCCCATCCCGAACTCGGAAGTGAAACGACACATCGCCGATGGTAGTGTGGGGATTCCCCATGTGAGAGTAGGTCATCGCCAGGCACTCAATTAGAAAAGCCCGATAGAGAAATCTGTCGGGCTTTTTGCTATTTGCACGAATTGCATTGCAAAGCGTAGGTTGGGTCGAGCGAAGCGATACCCAACGTGATGACTATACTGTCCTCCCTTGTTGGGAATTACCCTGAAGGGTATAAACGCTTCGCTCGTCCCAACCTACATGAGAATATCTTATGAGTTTTGATTCCCTGGGCCTTTCAGCCCCTATTCTGGAAGCGGTAGCCGAGGAAGGCTATGAAACACCTTCTCCTATTCAGAGCAAGGCAATTCCAGCAGTACTGGAAGGCAGGGATGTCATGGCTGCAGCTCAAACGGGTACTGGTAAAACGGCAGGCTTTACTCTGCCTATTCTGGAGCTGCTGAGTCGTGGCGAACGTGCCGGCCCAAATCAGGCTCGTGCTTTGATTCTTACGCCAACGAGAGAGCTGGCTGCACAGGTCGGTGATAATGTACGTTCTTACAGCCGACACTTGCCATTAACCTCCGCGATTGTTTATGGCGGCGTGAAAATTAATCCGCAAATGATGCGTATGCGTCGTGGTGCTGATGTTCTGATTGCTACTCCAGGGCGTTTGCTGGATTTGTATAATCAGAACGCCGTTCGGTTCAAACATCTTGAAGTGCTGGTACTGGATGAAGCTGACCGTATGCTGGATATGGGCTTTATTCATGATATTAAAAAGATCCTGAGCATCCTGCCTGAACGCCGTCAGAATCTGATGTTTTCCGCCACTTTTTCTGATCAGATTCGAACTCTGGCGAAGAGCCTGGTGAATAATCCGGTTGAGATTTCTGTTAGCCCTCGCAATACCACGACCAAATTAGTTAAACAGTGGGTGTGTCCGGTTGATAAAAAACAGAAACCAGCCCTGTTAACGAATTTGATCAAAAAACATAAGTGGGAGCAGGTGCTGGTGTTTACCCGCACTAAGCATGGTGCCAACCGTTTAAGCCGTCATCTTGATGATAAAGGCATTAAATCAGCGGCCATCCACGGCAACAAAAGCCAGGGGGCTCGTACAAGAGCATTATCTGAGTTTAAAGCTGGCGATATACGTGTGCTGGTTGCAACGGATATAGCAGCTCGCGGTCTGGATATTGATCAGCTGCCACAGGTTGTAAACTTTGACTTGCCCAATGTGGCTGAAGATTATGTACACCGTATTGGTCGTACCGGTCGTGCCGGTGCAACCGGTCAGGCGGTATCTCTGGTCTGTGCTGATGAAGCCGATCAGTTAGGCGACATTGAGCAACTGATCAAACAGACTCTGGAGCGCAAGGAAATTGCAGGCTTTGAACCTGTGCATACCGTACCGGAAACTGGCCATGATCCATCCCGGCGACCCAGAAAGCAGAAGAAGCCGAAGAAGCCTAAAGTAGGGCATAAGGATGGTCAGCGTTCAGGTGCTAAAAAAGCACCCAGAAAGCCCCGGGAAAAAGCCGAACCTATTTTAGCGACACCCCGGAAAACCAGTCGCCGAAGAACTAAACCGAATACGAATAAAAGTTAATAGACTGCCACCGCCAGCTTTAGCAGGTTTGAGCTGATATTCTTAGGGTAGACATTAAGCGAAGCCCTTGTGGCATAAAGACTTCTTGTTAATGTCTATCCTAAGATGTGGGTAGCTCAGGAACTCAGGAGGCTTACAAGGTAAGAACTGCCTGACTTCAATCGGCGGATTGAGAGTTCTTCAAAATCATCGACAACAGCGTTTTTTACTGAAGGTCGGGTCAGCAAATTGTCTGCCCATTTCTTCAGCCCCGGGGTATCACCGAGAATGTCCGTCGGAAAGTTTTTGTCCAGAAAAATGATCGAACGAAAAACGGGGGCGTAGGCTGCATCAACCAGGCTGAACTGATCGCCATTGAAAAAATCTTTACCATCCAGCTGCTCTTCAAGCTGCTGCAGCTGGTTTATCAGGTTCGATCGTTCAGATTGGTACGTATCTTTGTCTTGAGCCACACGTAACTTGTGACCGCTCATCAGAAGTGTTGATCCAAACTCAATCCATGCCCTGTTCCGGGCTTTCTCAAGAGGATCCTGAGGCTGCAGAGATGGGGGGCTTATTTCATCCAGGTATTCATTAATGACAGCGGACTCAAAAAGGATAACTTCATCGTTTATGCGCAAGAGCGGGACTTTTCCAGTGGGTGATATTTTCAGAAACCAGTCTGGTTTGTTTTCCAGGTCTATATAGGTGACCTCAAAGGGTATGTTTTTTTCCAGCAATGTGATCACTGAACGCTGAACAAAGGGGCAGAGTTTGAAACTGATCAGTTCGATTTTTGGCATGTTTGCTTCCCCATTTTTGACCTAAATTCATTGTGAAGCCAGAAAATAAAAAAGCAATGGAAAGTTTTAATTAATTGCGATTAATTATGTGAATTGTTGAATCAAATTAACATTATCAAAATAAGAAAATTGATTCAGATTAAAAAATAAATTTATCTTTCATTGTGTTGTTTTTGATCAAAACTTAATAAGTTAACTATTTTAATGATCTGGCTCAGGACAGTTTTTTTAAAATTGAGGCATTATAGATGCATCTAATGAATTTGATGTCTTTTCGGGTCTATAGCAGTAACTTCAAGTGATCCCTCGATAACAACATGCATCATCGAATGACGTTTGTTTTCGCCCTGTACTTTCATGGCGATCGTAAGGTTTGTGTACTGACTATGCCACTGACAGGAAAAAGACACGCCCGGTTTTAGTAATTGATACCTTCTGGAAGTCTGAGCCATGCCGCTTAAAAAATTGATACCCATATCACTTATATTTCTTGTTCTGTTTTTCTTTCCTCAGATGATTTTCCCGGAAGGTATGTTCAGCGTACTGCAGCAACGTGTACTGGCGATTTTCCTGCTGGCAACCATGATGTGGATAAGCGACGTTGTACCTGCTTTTGCGACATCGTTGCTGATTATCATGCTACTGGTGCTGACCACCACGAAC
Organism: Endozoicomonas sp. NE40; assembly: GCF_040549045.1. Taxonomy (NCBI): domain Bacteria; kingdom Pseudomonadati; phylum Pseudomonadota; class Gammaproteobacteria; order Oceanospirillales; family Endozoicomonadaceae; genus Endozoicomonas; species Endozoicomonas lisbonensis. The sequence goes on from NZ_JBEWTB010000002.1 coordinate 3,047,472, forward strand.
AGTGCCCCTTTCCCGCTGCGTGAAGCCCTGGGGGATGAGGCTCTGCCTTATACGTCGATTTTCAACAGCTTTGCCTCGCCAGTGATTATCCTGTTTCTGGGTGGGTTCTTTATTGCCATGGCCTGTGCCAAATACAAGCTTGACCTGAACCTTGCCCGTGTTCTGTTGAAACCGTTCGGAACGCGATATGAGATCGTTATGCTGGGTGTAATGATCATCACTGCGGTGTTCTCTATGTTTATGAGTAACACGGCTACCAGCGTAATGATGCTGACGATCATGACACCGCTGCTGGCCAAAATGGACAGTTCTGATCCGGGCTGTCGTGCTCTGGTAATCTCTATTCCTATAGCGGCGAACCTGGGTGGTATGGGTACTCCAATTGGAACGCCACCTAATGCGATTGCGTTCCGTTACTTTGTCGGTGAGCACGCCCTGAGCTTTGGTGGCTGGATGGCGTTTGCAGTGCCTATTACCGTTGTGCTGATTGCTTTCAGCTGGTGGTTGCTGCAGAAAATGTACCCTTCCAAAAGCAAAGAGGTCAGCATCACCATCGACTCCCAGTTTGAGCTGGGCCTGAAGCCTTACATTGTATACGGCACTGTGATTATGACTGTGCTGCTGTGGATGTTCTCCAGCTTCCATGGCATTAACGCCTATGCGGTGGCCATTATTCCTGTAGCTGTATTCAGCTTGACTGGCATTGTTGAAAAGAATGACCTGAAGAACATCAGCTGGGATGTTCTGTGGCTGTTGGCCGGTGGTATTGCTATTGGTACCGGCCTTGCGTCTTCCGGTCTGGCTGAAAAAGTGGTTAGCCTGGTGCCGTTCGATAACTACAGCGGTGCGATGATTATTCTGGGTATCAGTATTCTGTGTATGGTGATGGCGACGTTTATGTCTCACACTGCGACGGCTAACCTGCTGATGCCGATTGCGGTTTCCATGTCGATTTCTATTGCCAGCATTGCTGATCTGGGTGGTCTGGTGGTCATGGGTACAGCAGTTGCTCTGGCTTCCTCTCTGGGTATGGGACTGCCGATCAGTACTCCGCCTAATGCTCTGGCGCACGCTACGGGACTGGTGGACACCAAAGACTTTATCAAGACGGCGCGAATCATCAGCCCGGTGGGTGTGTTACTGATTTATGTGGTTCTGATTGGTCTGGCATCCATTAACTTCTTCTGATTAGCCTATAGCCAGTGACCGGGAGTTTATCTCTGTCACTGGCTCAGTTGCCTGAAAACGACTCCAGAGCCCGGCTATTCGAGTAATGGCAGTAAAAGAAATGTTGAATAGCAAACCCTTTGGGCAGACCTGCCGCTATCTTGAAGACAGTTGTGGAATGAACCGTGATGCAGCCTTTACCCTGTCCACCCGTGTCTATCGTGGTGGTGGCTTTACCAAAGATTACGTTTACCTCAGTGGGCTCAGGGGCTTGTTACAGGTTTATAAAGCGACTGATACTTCCAGTCTCTATGTGGGCAAAGGTGCCATAAGCTGTATGCCGCTGGTCAACGATCTTCTTGACCGGGGGGTTATTAATGCACCTCGCAGAATACCTCCAGCTCTACCGATGGATGTTCCACAGGATCCTGTCATTAAATATTTGTTAAGTGCCTTGAAATAAGGTATTAAAAGGTGGCTGACTCCGCGAGTTGGGCGCCTCAAAAAGTTGCCTGACTTTTTTATCAAAAAACAACAATGAGAGCCTATGAAAGTATTAGCTTTTGGTGCCAGTAACAGCAAAAACTCCATCAATCGCCAACTGGCAACCTATGCAGTAACCCTTCTTGATGGTGAAGTTGATAGCGAAGTGATTGACCTGAATGATTATGAGATGCCACTCTACAGCATCGACAGGGAGCAAGCTTCAGGAATTCCGGAACAGGCAAAGTCACTGTTTGGAAAGATAGGTGACAGCGATGCTGTTATTGTCTCATTCGCTGAACACAATGGTTCGTACACCGCTGCCTATAAAAATATCTTTGACTGGTGTTCTCGTATTGACCAGAAAGTATTCCAGAATAAAGCGGTCATATTTTTATCGACATCACCCGGACCCAGAGGTGCTTCCAGCGTTTTAGCGGCTGCAACGGGTTCTGCGCCTTTCTTTGCTGCTGAGATCAAAGGTACTCTCTCGGTGCCAAGCTTCCACAGTAATTTTGACTCTGATACTGGACACCTGACCAATGATGAAATCAAGGCCCATCTCAAAAGTATTTTGGATAACTTTTTACAGTGATGAGCCTTTATAACTTTGTATAAAATAATAAGGCCTGAAACAGAGATGATTCTCATTGTTTCTGGCCTTAAAGGTTACCCGTCACAACGTTCCGATAGAATCTCTCCTGTGACTGCATCTACTTTCAGTTCCCTTTTTATATTGTCTTTGGAAGCCTCTACTTCCCAGCGCCCACTCCTCCGGCTCTATTTCGGTGATAGGGTGGTAACCTTTTTTCTTCACGGTACGATCTCCTGACAGGTGATGGCGCAAGTGTAGCAGTCAGGACTCAATGGAGAAGCAGACATTTCCCTATGTCTGCCTGGTTGGTTTGGAAAGGTTTAGAAATAGCCCACAGAGCCAAGCGCCACCATGCAGGCAAAAATCATCAGCACGCCAATACTGCTGACAAACTTACCCATCTTGATGAAGTCCCTGCTGCCGACCATTCCGGTAGCGTGCGCCAGAGCGTTGGGCGGTGTACTGATTGGCAGCGACATACCCATAGAGGCCGACAGTGCCACACAGATCACTACCACACTCAGTCCGCCATAGGCATCAAGCCCGCTCAGAACGGTGGCAATGGAAACAGCAATAGGCATCAACAGGTTGGCAGTTGCCGTGTTGGACATAAAGGTGGCCATGACCATGGCAACAATCGACAGCATGAACAGTACAACAACGATTCCCATGGAATCGAAAGGTATGGTGTGAACTACCGCGCTGGCCAGACCGCTTTTCTCCAGGCCATAACCCAGTGCAATACCACCGGCGATCAGCCAGAGTACGTCCCAGTTAATCTGTTTGATATCTTCAGTGGTGATGATGCCACACAGGGAAAAGACGATAACGGGCAACAGGGCAACGGTATAGGAATTGATGCCATGAAGGCTGGCGGTAATCCAGAGCAGAATGGTGGCTGCAGTGGTGCCGTAGACAATGAAAGCTTCTCTGCTTTGTTCAAATTCACTGTCAATTTCCAGATGAATAGCGTTGATACCTGTGGGGTAAACCTTACGCAACAGAATCCAGCTGATGAAAATCAGGATGGCGGCCATGGGAATGGCAAACAGCATCCAGTCACCAAAGCTCATAGCGTATTCGCCTGTCAGGTAACGGAAGGCAATAGCGTTTGGCGGAGTGCCAATCGGGGTGCCAATGCCGCCCACGTTGGCAGCAATGGGTACAGACATGATCATGCCTTTAATACCAAGATCGCTGTGATCCATGCTTTTCAGAAGCGGTGTCAGCAGTGTAAGCATCATCGCGGTGGTGGCGGTGTTGCTCATAAACATGGAGAAAATAGCAGTAATGCCCATCAGGCCCAGCATCACTTTTGAGTAATCAGTACCAATTGGTTGCAGAAGTACCCGTGCCATATTGATATCCAGTTTGTACTTGGTCGCAGCAATGGCGATAAAGAAGCCACCCATAAACAGAATTACAACAGGCGCTGCCAGGCTGGACATAATCTGGGAATAACTCAGCATGTACTCTGGTTCAACGGCATCTTTCAGAAGAAAAGGTGCGCTATCAGACGTGGCGATACACAGCAAACCAAGAATGGTCAGGGAAGTAGCGTAGGCAGGGACCAGTTCTGTGACCCACAACAGGGTGGCCAGCGCAAAAATAGCCATCACTCGTTGTCCGGCAACGGTTATCCCGCTGATCGGTATCATCTCTACAGGGAGAAAAAACAGAAAGAGGAAGAGCAAACCGATCACGGCGAGTTTTACATTACGATACATAAGTACTACTGAGATATTATCTTTATAAGGGATGATTAATTATGTTTTTTGTTGGTTATAGCTGTTTTGGGCTGGGTCAATAAAAGGGTAAATACTGACGTTTTGGTGGGAAGTGTCATTGCTGATGATTGGTCTATGCTTTCCCTTTTGGCAGCTTGAAGGTAGTGGTGTGAGAAGGCTGGTTCTGGTGGGTACAGGGTTCCTCGTTGCTCTGATATTGCTGGCTGTTCTCGATACGGTTGAGAAGGGCTCGGCAATATCGCTTAAAGAAGAGCAACTGGTTATCTTTCAATTTGATACCCCTGAGCATGAAGCGATTTTGAACAGCCCTACGCAGCCGGTTCGCAAGTTACCAGACAAACGCATTGATGCCCTGATTGATGCCATGCAGAAAATGATAACCACCAACGTTGCGGGAATATCAGCCAATCAGGTTGGAAAGCCCTGGCAGCTGTTCCTGATTGCCCCTCCCCCTATGGTCAACAGTTCCGCCCCTCCTGAAGTGTTTATTAATCCTGTGATTACCGGAGTATCCAGGGATAAAGTCTGTTTCTGGCATGGTTGCCTGAGTTCAAAAGGCAAGCCGTTTGGCAAAACCGCCACCTGGAAGAAAATCACCATTCAGGCTCAGGATGCCAGAGGTAAACCATTTACCCGTGACCTGACCGGTATGGATGCCATTGTTGCCCAGCACGAATTCCGACATCTTCTGGGAGGCGGTTATCATGAGCATGCCAGTGAGTTTCATGAAGAGATGGAGTTGATGCGTTTAATATTTCAGAAGAAAGAGCACTTTATTGAAGTGTGTGATGATAAGGCACCCTTTCTGCTGGAGGACTATCGACCGGGAGAGCACATTGAAGAGTACGCAAAACGGACAGGCCATTAAAGCGGATCTTTCAGTGCTTTAAAGGCATTCATCACTCTTTCCCGTGACTCACTGTGGCTTGCAATTGGTGAGGGATAGTTCAGTTCCAGTTGTTTGCTTTTCTGGTATGGCGCATGAATCTGCCGGTTATCCAGATGAGCCAGCTCGGGCAGCCATTGCCTGATAAAGATTCCCTGTTGATCAAACCTTTCTGACTGGCTGGTGGGGTTAAACATTCGGAAGTAAGGTGCAGCGTCAGTGCCGGTACTGGCAGACCATTGCCAGCCGCCGTTATTGGCGGCCAGGTCGCCATCAATCAGGTGCTCCATAAAAAACTGTTCGCCTAGCCGCCAGTCGATCAGCAGGTTTTTGGATAAGAACATAGCAGTGACCATGCGCAGGCGGTTGTGCATCCAGCCAGTACTGGTCAGCTGTCGCATGGCTGCGTCGACGATGGGAAAACCTGTTTTTCCTTCCTGCCAGGCTTTGAGCAGTTCCGGGTCACTCTGCCAGGCCAGATTTTCTGTTTCGGGTTTGAAAGCCCGGTGCATGGAAACCCGTGGAAATCCATGCAGTATATGTTTATAAAACTCTCTCCAGACCAGCTCACCAAGCCATGTGGTGATGCCACGGTTGCCAGTATCCATCTCACCATTATTTGCCTGTAATGCCTGATGAAAACATTGCCTCACTGATAAAGTACCAGCGGTCAGCCAGGGAGAAATGGAGCTGGTTCCGGCTATTGATGGATAGTCCCGCTGATTGTGGTACTGCTCAATGGTATTAACCAGAAAGGTGTTCAGCCTGCTGTGTGCTGCGGCTTCACCAGCAGGCCAGTGGTCATCAATGTTTCTGGCGGTTGGGGGAAAAAGCTGTTCCGATGATTCGGGGCTAGTATGCGGCAGTGATAAAGGTGCCTGTTTTTCGGGAGCGGGCAGCGGTTGAAGTTGCTCTGAGGTGATCTGCTGAAACAGATTCCTCTTAAAAGGCGTAAAGACTTTGAAGTAGTCGCCCTGTTTGTTTCGGAGGGTGCCGGGAATAAACAGGGTTTGCTGATGATAGCGGTGGCAGGGAATACCCTGATGTCTGAATAAGCGTTCTGTGTCGTTGTCCCGCTTTTGTTCGTAAACACCGTATTCATCGTTCAGCCAGAGTGACTGGGTGTTAAATGTTTTCGCCAGCTCAAGCAGAGTCGTCGGCGCTTTGCTGAATAATTCGGCCGGGACAATAACCAGAGGAATGTTCAGCCTGCCGAGCTCGTTTTCTAAAACCCTGAGGTTCTGCATCCAGAAATAGAGTTTATTATTACTATCGTGCTGTAGCTGCCACTGCTGCGGAAACAATAGATAGACACCAATGACCTGGGAGCATCGCTGACTGGCATGATAAAGAGCGGGATTGTCCAGAACCCTGAGATCTGATCTGAACCAGACAAGCCCTGGGGCGTGTTGCATGGATGTCTGCCTGTAACTGTGGATTTTTTGCTCAGTACGTAATCATAACACCTATACTGACCAACCGAAAAAATAAGAAGTCATCACAGGGTTGGTTAATGAAAAAACTACGGCTGTTTCCCAGCGTGCTTTTCGGGGTGTTCTGTGGGGTGTTTGTTGGAATGTTTGCTGGAATATTGTCACCGGCTATCCGGGCGGATGATGTTCCAGATATTGCGGTCGATGTGTCGGAGTCTTTATTGCCGTCTGAGTCGGTTTCATCTGTTAGTCAGGTCAATATTCCTGCTACTGATGCGGGACAGGCTTTAAGAGAAATCACCGGTGTAACAGCTTCCAGAAAAGGTGGTAAAGGTTTCGAGCCGATTATCCGTGGCCAGCAGCAGAGTCAGCTGAATGTGTTGATGGATGGTGCCTATGTTCATGGTGCCTGCCCGGGGCGAATGGACCCACCCACCACTTACGTCAGTCGGGCCGGGTACGACAAAGTGGAAGTCATTCGGGGATATGAGTCGGTCATCTATGGGGCTGGTGGCTCTGGCGGTACGGTACTGTTTACCAGAGACGATCCTGACTTTAACAACGATCGTGGTATGCGCTGGCACCCATCGGTTACCGGCAGGGTTAATATGGGGTATACCGGAAACTCCAGAGCCAAAGACCTGTCTCTGGATATTGCGGCAGGCAACTCTGAAAACTGGTTGCGGGCGTATGGTGCTTATCAGGATGGGGATAACTATAAGGATGGCAGTGGCAATAAGGTCAGCTCGGCTTTTCACTCCAATACCGGTGGTTTAATTATTTCCGGAGAGGTTGCCGGGTTTACCCGCATGGAGTTGAATGTCGAATCGGTTCGTGACGACGATGTGTATTACTCAGGCAATGGTATGGACGCTCCCTGGGCTAAAGCCGATATCTGGCGATTTAAAACCCGTTACGACCAGTCCTTTCTGCTATTTGATACCCTCGAACTGTCAGCGTACCGTTCTGATGTTGAACACCGAATGGACAATTACAGTGTCAGGCGACGCAAACCCACTGTTCCCAATGGTTTGAAAGCACCTTCCTCGTCACTGACCTGGGGAGGGCGTTTGCAGGGTTCTGTTTTTACGGAAAAGAGTGAGCTGCGTATTGGTGTCGACTATCAGGCCAATGACCGGGATGCCAGACGCTATAAAGTAGCTCTGGACAACCGTTCACAGGCTGACCAGTATCAGTCTCATATGTGGCCAGGCGTTGAATATCGTCAGGCAGGGTTGTTTGCTGAACTGGATTATGAATTGAGCGATAAAAACCACCTCAGGGTGGGTGGTCGCTATGATGACTTTAAAGCGGAAGCGACGAAAGCCGCTGCCGGAACGCTGGGAGCCAGCAGTCCGGATGCGCTTTACCAGAAGTACTACGGTTACAAGGCCAGTAAAGTCAGTGAAGGTAACAGCAGTGGTCTGGTGAGCTGGGTTCATGATCTTTCATCCGCACAGTCTGTTGAGTTGCGTGCCAGCCGCAGCGTCCGGACGGCTGATGCTTCTGAACGTTACATCGCTTCCAGAGGTTCCTGCTGTCATGGCAGCGATGACTGGGTCGGTAACCCCCGGATAAAGCCCGAGATTCATCATCAGCTGGATGCCGGTTATCAGTTTCAGACAGAGCAGGCACAGTTTCGGGTGATGGCTTTTGTCGATGAGGTCAACGACTTTATCCTCCGTACTTCAGGAGAAACAGGGGCCAGACTGTATAAAAACGTCGATGCACGTTTATATGGTGTGGAAATGGAATCTCGCTACGACGTTGGACACTGGCAACCAGCCATTGGTTTGTCATGGACACGGGGCGAAAACCGTGATGATTCGCAACAGAAAAACCTGCCACAGATCCCACCTCTGATGGGCAGTATTAAACTGGATTACAACACCGGTCACTGGTTACTCGGTGCAAGATGTGAGTTTGCAGCCCGGCAGAATAAGGTGGATACCCAAAGTGGGCTGGATGTTGGTGAATCGTCAGGCTATGGCGTGATGCATCTGCATGGCTGGTATCAGCTGGCTAAAGGTTTAAAGCTGCAGGGTGGTGTCGAAAATCTGTTTGACCGAACCTATGCCCTGCACGTCAATCGCAGCAGTCGCGATCCCTTTAACCCTGAAGCCTTAAGGGTTCATGAGCCGGGCAGACAGCTGTGGGTTGGGGTGGAAGTGTTGTTCTAACGAATAAAAACGCCCTGCAATGATGAATTGCAGGGCGTTTAATGCGCGACCGATAGTTATTTTGTTACCAGAATCGCCAGTGCAGGCACTACAAAGAATGCCAGTGCCAGATAGGCAAATGCGTAAGCCTTCTTCTTCACTGCCAGATCAGCCAGCTTGTCGGCTGCGTACAGCGGGATTTCACGCAGAGGCTTGATGCCGTAAATAAAGGCGACAGCAAACAGGTTAAAGAACAGATGTACCAGAGCGATGGTCATGGCAGGCATCGCGGCATCGGCAGAGATGGCAGTGGCAGCCAGAATGGCAGTAATCGTAGTACCAATGTTGGCACCGAGAGTCACAGGGTACATCTGACGAACCGTGAACAGTCCGCTGCCTACCATTGGCACCATCAGGCAGGTGGTGGTGGTAGACGACTGAACCATGACGGTCATGGCGGCACCGGAAGCAATGCCGGAAACAGGACCACGGCCAATGGATTTTTCCAGAACATTCTTCGCCTTGCCGGTCATTACCTTTTTCAGCAGTTTGCCCAGACGAACTACGGCTGAGAAAATCAGGAATATACCGAAGGAAATCATTGCCAGACCGCCCAGGGTGGTGTCAGGCAGCAGGTTTGCAAAACCTTTGATAATGTCTTCTGCCGGAGCGGTCAGGAACTTCACAATGTTGAAGTTCATGCTCATGTCCTGAGTGTCAATCAGCATTTCAGCCACGGACAGGGACAGTTTACTCAGGAATCCGGTCATCAGTTCCAGCGGCAGAATAATCAGCACCGCCAGATAGTTAAAGAAGTCATGGATAGTGGAAGCCGCAAAAGCCCGCTTGAACTCCTTGTTACAACCCATATGACCCAGGCTAACGACCGTGTTAGTAATAGTCGTACCAATATTGGCACCCATAATCATTGGGATTGCCATGTGTACTGGCAGTCCGCCAGCCACCAGTCCCACAATGATAGATGTCACCGTACTGGAAGACTGCACCAGTGCAGTTGCCAGGGTGCCGGCAATCAGAGCCAGAAAAGCATTGTTGGCAAAGTTAAACAGTTCAGCAGCGTTGCCGCCGACCACCATTTTGAAACCGGAACCTACAACACTTACGGCAACCAGCAGGGCGTAAATCCAGAGGATTACCTTTAACCAGATGCGACCATAGTGGCGGGTCATCATCTTGTCGTTTGAAACGGAATTAACGGCTGTCATCTCAGACATGTCTTTGCACCTTAGTGCGTTAATGATGGTGGCGAAGGTAAAGGGTTTATGTTTCAGAAATATTACAAAGCTGACACTTTTCTGAAATATTATGACAGTTTGATTGAAATGACAGTAATCGCCTGTGTCAAAGTGCTGTGCGACGGTTAACGTGCCTGACCATTGCAGGCATTTTGCCTGATTCGTTGCAAATCGTTTTGCAGGCGTTGCAGTACCTGCTGTAGACGCTCCCTGAAAGCCTGCAACTGCTGACGTTGTTCCTCTAGCCGGTTCTGGTGTTCAGGACCGCGCAGCTGCAAGTCATGAAATAAACTTTGTTGTGTTGCCTGGTTAAGCAGAAGTGCCTGAGCTAACTGCCCTGCCTGACTTCGCAGATTTTGACAGAGTCTTAACAGGTTTTGCCTGTGTGGGCTTCTGATAAGAGAGTGGCCGTAAACGCCGTTGGTAAAGGTATTGTCCGCTGAACTATGACCTATCAAACAATTAACCGCGATAGCTTCAGTTTCGGCTGTCTGGATGTCCATATACCTTCCCAGGGCATTTTCTATAGGTGCTAGCTGATGTTCAATTAAACTTATAACTTGATTTGTATGGCCTCTGGCAAACGCGATCTGTAATGGTCGTTGACTGGTATTGTCTGCAATATCAGGATTTGCTCCCTGAGATAATAGCTGCCTTGTGGCGAATTCATGACCTTCAAGCACGCTCTGGAACAGAGGTGTTTCCCCTCTGCGATTTCTATTATTCAGCGGATAACCTAAAGACAAAAGCAGGCGTATAGTTGAAGTTTGATTGTATTGTACTGCCAGATGCATCAGGTTATTTCCATCAATGTCAGGAAAATCAGGCATCAGGCTCGCCCAGAGGCTTCTTATGATGTCATCATGCCCATGCCTGACTGCATAGCTCAACAGTGAGTGACGATTATGATCAAGAATACGTGCCTGGCGCGGATGCTGGTTTAAAAGGAATAGCACTCTTTCAAGGTTTCCAACACTGACAGAATAAAACAAATCTGTATTAATAAGTGTGTGAAGCAAAGGCTCATGAAGAGGCATCAAAACTGGCTGGTTTATAATATCTGACATCCTGTTTATTAATAAACGGGTTAGCCGTTGATTACCTGAAGATATGAAAAAAAATGAAGGATAACTGAATGGGCGCTCATCTATAGCGGTTGTAAACCATCGAAACAAATTGACGCCATCTTCATAATTGTGACATCGCAACTGCTCATGCAATCTGCGCTCAGCTTCATCCTGATCATCCAGATGGCATAACTCATATAATTCTTCTTTTGCAGGAAAGTGAGCGAAAGCGGTGATCCAGGAAAAACACCAAAATAAACTTATGGTCAGCAGAATGCATCTCATATTTATTGTCCGTTTTTATCCTTGCAGAGGGTAGGTAGTAGTTATCATTGTTTTTCAAGAGTAGTTTGGCTCAAAAAACAAATATTTCACGATTTAACCACTTTGTGTTTATGGATAGCAGCCACAAAGTCTTCCGGACTGATTATGATCGTTATGCTTTACCTTGACCTTCCAGCGACGGGAAGGTTTATCCTTCACAATAATGAAACCATTAATGGAAGCAGGTTGTATGAATCAGGAGACAATCAGCCTGTCTGTACCCGATATGAGTTGTGCAGGCTGTGTTGCAAAAATCGAAAAGGCCCTTAAATCCGTTGACGATGTGAAGGATGCCCGGGTCAATCTGGCGGAGAAAACTGTAGAAGTGGATGGTTTGCCAGATGTGGTCACACTGCTAAAGGCACTTGAAGCCATTGGTAAGCCAGGGTCGCTAATTGACAGCGAAGAAGACAATCGTCGTCAGCAGGAACAGCGTGACCAGGAACAGTACCGTTATCTTCTGAAGCATGGCATCTTTGCGCTGGCGGTCAGTATCCCGCTGATGCTGTCGATGTTTTTTATCCCAATGAGTGTTCATACCCCTCAGGATCAGTGGTTGTGGGGCAGTGTCGGTATGGTCACCCTGGGGATTCTGGTGTTCTCCGGACGCCATTTCTTTAATGGGCTGGTGGAGTCGGTTCGTCACGGTTCTGCCACCATGGATACGCTGATTGCACTGGGTACCGGGACAGCATGGGTCTACTCCATGGTGGTGGTACTCTGGCCTCAGTGGTTCCCAGTGGCGGCTCGACATGTGTATTTTGAAGCCTCTGCCATGATTATCGGTTTGATTAATATCGGTCAGGCAATGGAGCTTCGGGCAAAGGGTAAAACCAGCTCAGCGATTAAGCGGTTGTTGGGGCTTCAGGCAAAAACGGCTCGTATTGTCAGAGAGGGAGAAGAGATTGATGTGCCGGTGACGGCGGTCAGGGCTGGCGATATCGTTCGTGTTCGCCCAGGTGAGCGAATCCCCGTCGATGGTCGGGTAACCAGTGGTACAACGCTGGTGGATGAATCCATGCTGACAGGTGAGCCCCTGCCAGTCAGCAAAGGTGTTGATGATGAAGTGGCTGCAGGCACGCTGAACAAGAATGGTTCGATCCTGTTTGTGGCAGAAAAAGTCGGCAAAGACACGGCACTGGCGCATATCATTCAACTGGTGAAACAGGCACAGAATGCCAAAATGCCCATTACCCGGCTGACGGACCAGATTTCTGCGGTCTTTGTGCCAGTGGTTATTGTCATTGCTATTCTCTCAGCGCTGGTCTGGTACTTTCTTGGGCCACAGCCCGCCGTTGCTCACGCCTTTGTGGTACTGACCACCGTATTGATTATTGCCTGCCCCTGTGCGCTGGGTCTGGCGACCCCAATGTCAGTGATGGCCGGGGTTGGACGAGCCGCTGAGCTTGGCATGCTGGTTCGCAATGGTGAAGCCCTGCAGAAAGCCAGTCAGTTAACGACAGTGGTTGTCGATAAGACGGGTACGGTAACGGAAGGCGCTCCGGCAGTCACCGACATTCTGGTAACGGATGGTTTCAGTGAAGAACAGCTTCTGGTACTGGCTGGCAGCCTTGAATCTGCCTCCGAGCATCCACTGGCAGAAGCCATTGTTTCAGCCGCAAAGGCTCGTTCCCTGACGCTTTCTGCCCCTGATAACTTTGCAATGAAATCCGGCTTTGGTATTTCAGGACAGGTTAATGGTCAGAATGTTCTTCTGGGTAATGCACAGTGGATGACGTTCAATAAACTATCGCACGACAGCTGGCAGGCAGAGGTTGACCGCCTGGCTGACGAAGGAAAAACCCCTGTACTGGTTTCGCTGGAGAAACAGGTAGTGGGCATTCTGGCCATTGCCGACCCGATACGTTCCGACTCTAAAGTCGCGATTGAACGGTTAAAAGCTGCCGGTATAAAAGTGGTTATGCTGACCGGGGATCATCGAAAAACCGCTGAAGCTGTGGCAAGGCAGGTTGGCATTGATGACGTTCATGCTGAAGTGTTGCCAGCGGATAAAGCTTCTCATGTGAAGCAGCTACAGGAAGCTGGAGAAAAGGTGGGGATGACCGGTGATGGCATTAACGATGCGCCCGCGCTGGCACAGGCTGACGTTGGTTTTGCCATGGGTTGTGGCACCGATGTGGCTATTGAGTCAGCGGATATCACCTTGATGCGGTCTTCGCTGCACGGACTGGTTGATGCTGTATTACTGTCCAGAGCGACCCTGAAGAACATACGACAAAATCTGTTTGGAGCATTTATCTACAACACCCTGGGTATTCCTGTTGCGGCAGGTGTTCTCTATCCATTGACGGGTATGTTGCTCAACCCTGTGGTGGCGGGTGCAGCGATGGCCTGTTCATCGGTTACAGTTGTGACGAATGCCAATAGGTTGAGAAAATTCAAGTAAATCAGCACCATGAACATTTCTAAAGTGGCTTCAATAACCGGCCTGACCAGTAAAACGATCCGATACTACGAAAGCATTGGCCTTATTCCTGCTGCCCGGCGGCAGGAAAATGGCTACCGGGATTATTCTGACCAACAGGTCCAGGAGCTGAAGTTTGTACAGCAGGCAAGAGCACTGGGTTTCTGTCTGGATGAGTGTCGGGAGTTGCTGGAATTAAACCGGAACAGCCAGCGTCGCAGCGCCGATGTTAAAAAAATCGCCGGAGAAAAACTGGCGGATGTCGAGTCCAGAATTCAACAGCTTGAAGCCATGAAGTCCAGCCTGAACCGGCTAATCGAGAGTTGCGCCGGTGATGATAACCCTCAATGCAGTATTCTGACAGCGCTGTCGGATTAATGATTAATCCGCAGCAACGGGTGCATGGGGGGAGCATCATCGGCCTGAATCCTGCCCAGCAGCTCAAAACCGGAACGCTGGTAAAAGCTGATATTTCTGGGGTTGCAGGACAGCACAAACAACTCTTTCGCCTGATCTCCGATCTGCTTCAATGAGTACTCCATAAGGGCTGAACCGATGCCCTGTTGCTGATGATCAGGGTCGACAGCAATGATGGACAGTACCCAGGGGGATGATGGGGGTTTCAGGTTGAAATACTGCCGATCCATTTCCCTGACTGCTTCAAGCCGGGAGGGGGGGATGCTGGCCTGAAAGATTTGGATCTTTTTCTCAAGGTCGGGTTCGACACCGGGTGGTAGCCAGAGTATTGCGCCGCTGCCATCGGCGGTCATATAAGTGGTTCTGCAGCCGATCGCTTTGCCCCCAATGGCTTCCATGACCCGGGGCCAGATGCTCATGCGCAGGTCTTTGTCTGGATAGAGCCAGGAAACATAAGGATCTTCAGCAAAGGACTTAGCCAACATACTGAAAATAATGGTACGATCCGCTTCAGTTGCTGTGACTATTTTCATAAATAGTTGTTTCCATAATAATTTTATTGATGCAGCAGCTGCTTCTTTATACAGGCAGTCTCCCTGGTCTCTGTACCCGGTAGTTCTGATCTTTGCTTGTTGGTTAAGTTGTTAATTAAGTTCCAGATTTCAATAAAAAGATAAATAAGAGGGAGTCATTATGGCACTACAACTGAGAGATACTGGATTATTGCGGGAACAGGCGTACATCAACGGGCAATGGGTGTCTGTTGAGGCGAGTGGTGTTGAGCCTATTCCGGTGATTAACCCTGCGACTGGAGAAGTTATTGCCCACGTACCCAGACTGGGAGAAGCCGAGACCGTTAAAGCGGTCGAAGCCGCAGAGCAGGCAATGGTTTCCTGGCGACGTAAGACGGCTAAAGAACGGGCTGTACTGCTAAGGCGCTGGCACGATTTAATGCTGGAACATCAGGACGATCTGGCAACGCTGATGACCGCTGAACAGGGCAAACCCCTGCCACAGGCAAAAGGCGAAGTGGTGTATGGAGCGTCTTATCTTGAGTGGTTTGCGGAAGAAGGCAAGCGGGCTTATGGCGATATTGTACCTGCCCATGGCAGTGACAAGCGCATCCTGGTGACCAAGGAGCCTGTTGGGGTGGTTGCTGCTATTACACCGTGGAATTTTCCTTCGGCCATGATTGCCCGGAAGGCCGCACCTGCCCTGGCTGCTGGTTGTACGATTGTTATAAAACCAGCAGAAGTCACGCCACTTTCTGCTCTGGCTCTGGCAGAACTTGCCGAGCGGGCTGGTATTCCGGAGGGTGTCGTCAATGTGATTACCGGTAAAGCCTCTGCCATTGGTAGTGTAATGACGTCTCATCCATCGGTTCGCAAACTCTCCTTTACCGGTTCCACGCCGATTGGCAAATTACTGATCAAACAGTGTGCTGACACGGTTAAGAAAGTCTCCATGGAACTGGGAGGTAATGCGCCTTTTATTGTGTTTGATGATGCGGATATTGATAAGGCTGTAGAAGGTGCCATTGTCAGCAAGTATCGAAACTCCGGACAAACCTGTGTGTGCGCCAACCGGTTGTTTGTTCAGGCAGGCGTTTATGATGAGTTCATAGAAAAATTTGCTGCAAAGGTAAGAGAGCTGTCTGTAGGTAACTGTCTGGTCGAAGATTTTGATCAGGGACCATTAATTGACCGTGCAGCGGTTGAAAAAACCGATGAACACGTTCAGGACGCGGTCAGCAAAAATGGACGACTGGTGTGCGGCGGCAGAAAACACGCTGCTGGTGATCTGTTCTATACCCCGACAGTGATTGCTGACGCAACGCCCGAAATGCAGTGTTATAAGGAAGAAACCTTTGGGCCTCTGGCACCGGTATTCCGCTTTAACGATGAAGACGACGTTATTCGTATGGCGAATGATACCGAATACGGTCTGGCTTCCTATTTTTATGCCAACGATTTACGTCGTGTATTCCGGGTAGCTGAAGCTCTGGAGTACGGTATGGTGGCGGTTAATGACGGTATTCTGTCAACCGAGCTGGCACCCTTTGGCGGTGTAAAAGAGTCCGGAATGGGACGTGAAGGCTCTCGTTATGGCATTGATGACTATCTGGAGATCAAATACGTTCTGTTGGGGGGCATGTAGCTCTCCTGACTGTCAGGCTTAGACAGGCCTGACAGTCTTTCTTCATTTCAATAACAATTTTTTTCAACAGCAATTTTTTTCAACAGCAATTTTTTTCAACAACGATAACAATACGACAATGGATTTGTTATGCCAGCCAATGTAAGAACACTGTTCTTTGCCCAGGCATTTGCCATGTGTGCCACACCATTGATGATTTTTTCGGCAGCTCTCGCAACTCATGGTTTTGCACCGTCACAGGAATGGACAACGCTGCCTGTTGCCGTACTGGTGATTGGCATGGCGATGTCTGTTTACCCTGCTGCTCACCTTGCTGCCCGCTGGGGGCGAAAGAGGCTGTTTTTAACAGCCATGCTTTGCGGTGTCTGCTTCTCAATGCTGGCAATGTGGTCTCTGGTTCAGGCATCGTTCTGGCTTTTTGTGCTGGCCAGTGGTGGGCTGGGGGCTGTTGGGGCGGTTTCGCAACAGTTCCGTTTTGCAGCAATGGAAAGTGTACAGGCGCAGCAGAGACCGTTAGCGGCTTCGAGGATTCTGGTGGCAGGGCTTGTTTCCGCCTGGCTTGGGCCTGAACTGGTGATCTTTGGACAGCACTGGTTTTCGGGCGTTTTTGAAGGCGCATTCGTTCTGTTGGGCGGATTGTTTTTGCTGGCGTTTTTCATACTCTCCATCGGCTACCAGAATACCCGCAACCCGGGTGGGAAATCGGGCTCAGGGTCCGGCAGCATAAAGGAACTGCTGGAACGGAGAGGCTTTCTGGTGGCAGCTTTCAGTGGCGCTGTCGCTTATTGTGTGATGGGACTGATTATGACGGCTACCCCCATAAGCATGAATCAGATAAATGAATTTTCTCTGACGCAAACCAAGTGGGTAATTCAGAGCCACATTATGGCAATGTTTATTCCGTCCTTGTTTGCAGGCTGGCTGGTGCAGCGGCTGGGTCATAAGCGCATGATTGTACTTGGGCTGGCTGCTTATCTGTTTTGTGTCGTCCTTGGTGTCATGGATCAGTCGTTTATGCATTACTGGTGGGCTCTGGTATTGCTGGGTGTTGGCTGGAACTTCCTGTTTGTGGCAGGTACATCCCTGTTGCCCGACATGCACTCAGAGTCAGAAACGGCAAAAGCCCAGGGGCTGAATGATTTTTTGATTTTTGGTTGCCAGTCCGTGGCGGCTCTGACATCTGGCCTGCTGTTGCATGCCATTGGCTGGGTTGGCCTGCTGTTGGTAACAGTGCCTTTGTGTGTGGCAATGCTTGGCCTGGTTCTGAGTTGGAATCAAAAAATCAGTGACACTGAATTAGCCTAAACTTTATGGACCCATAGCGATCATCAGGAGGCGGCTCATGAGTCACCATGTGCTAGCTGAAGTTCTGACTGCCAGCAAACAATGGGTCAAGCACTTTAACCAGGGAGATGCCGACTATTGCGTTTCCGCTTATTTGCCTGATGCGGTCATGCAGGCTGATCCAATGGGAGAATATGTCGGCAAAGACAATATAGACAACTTCTGGCGTCCATTTATTCTGTCCGGAGCGTCTGATTTGCATTATACGGACATCTGGTTGAAACAGGTCAGCGATGAAAAGGTTCATCTGGGAGCGAGCTGGTCTATGAATGTGGGCAAAGGCGTCATCACACTGGAGGAATGGGTGAAAAACGACGCTGGTGTATGGAAATTGTCGCAGGACTTTTTTGAAATACAGGAACAGTATTAAAACTGCATTAAGCACGGACGCTTAAACTGTTTTCATCTTTGCTTTCAGCAGAATGGCAAACCCCTTCCATAACAGTATCACCACTGGTACTGCCACAAGCACCCAGGCTGCACAGGCGGCTGCGATGGCCAGACCATAAAGTTCAAGAAACAGACTAAAATTGCTTTTTGTCAGCATAAAAATATCGGCAGGATTTACGGAAATACGTTCCAGTCCGAACAGATACTCCCCGAGCCGTATAAACGGAATAAACAGAATAAACTGCAATGGATAACCGCAGTAGTTGGCAACCTGTATGGCGACCTGATTCAGTCGCAGAGCCGCGGCAGTCAGTGCGCAGAGCAGGGTGGTGACGCCAAACACAGGAAAGAAGCCCAGCACAAAGCCGATTGCAAGGCACAACGCCAGAGAGTCCGGATTCAACCCCTGGTTCAGTAAAGCTTTTATGGGAGAGACGATTCGCTCCCGAACAAAAGAATTCAATGACTCATTCCTTCGGCTATTCCCGACTGTAGCAATTCTCAAAAAGGCTTAAGCCCGACTGATGTCTATGAAAACAAACGATTGAAATAGTAACATGACTGAAGATCAACCCTGACTGAGATTCTGTTTATGTCCTCAACCACAGTGATCGTGGCGGCTATTGTTGCAGTATTGTCCTCTTTATTGAGCTGGCTGGTGGCACGGCAAAAAAACGTACGGATGCAGGCCGAGCTGGAAACCCTGTTAAGCAGTGAGCAGGATCGGGTGGCTGAGCGTGACCAGCGTATCCGGCAGGGTGAAGACGACCGGGTTCGTTTACTGGAACGCATTGAGGTGGAACGCGAGAATCGCAGTGAGGCTGAACAGGCTGTAAGGGAATTAAGAACACGTCTGGAAGTGCAGCAACAGCATCATGATAAAACGATAAAAGAACTGGAAGATAACCGCGAAACCCAGAAGCAGGCGTTTCATCATATTGCCAGTGAAATTCTGGAAGCCAAAGGCAAACTGTTTTCCCAGCAGCATCAGGAACGTCTGGATACATTACTCAAACCTTTTAAAGAACAGCTGGGCGACTTTCGAAATAAAGTGGAGCAGGCTCAACAGGCTGATATGGAAGGCAGGGCAGCCTTAAAGCAGCAACTCGAAACCCTGCACAGCCTGAATCAGCGAATTACAGATGAAGCCGGTAACCTTGCCAGAGCCCTTAAAGGTGATAAGAAGCTACAGGGCAACTGGGGGGAACTTCAGGTTGAAAAAATCCTTGAAAGCAGTGGCTTGATTAAAGGGGAAGAGTACGAGCGGGAAGCTAACTTCAAGGACGATGAAGGTCAGAATAAACGACCAGATTTTGTTGTTTATCTGCCAGAGGGAAAACATCTGATTATCGACTCTAAAGTGTCGCTGGTGGACTACATGGCTTACGTGAATGCAGAGGATGATGATGAAAGGCAGTCGGCCCTGTCGCGGCATATCCTCAGTATTCGTAATCATATTAAAGGCCTGGGCGATAAAGACTATCCAAACCTTGCAGGCGTAAAAACACCAGACTTTGTTTTTATGTTTATGCCCGTAGAGCCTGCCTTTATTGCCGCTTTCCAGCATGACCAGAAGCTGTTTAACGATGCTTTTGAACAGAATATTGTGGTTGTGACGCCCACCACACTGCTTGCCACCCTCAGAACCGTTGCCAACCTGTGGACCATTGAACGACAAAATGCCAATGCCAGAAAGCTGGCCGATCGTGCCGGTCTGGTTTACGACAAGTTGCGGGTATTTGTTGAGAAGATGGAAAAACTCGACACTCAGCTGACAACGGCAAGAAATACTTATGATGAAGCCATGAACACCCTCAAACAGGGGCGTGGCAACCTGATTTCACAAACGAATGAATTTGTTTCGCTCGGTGTCAGGGTGAAAAAAGAGTTTTCCAGACAAACACTGGATACATCCGACTTATCTCAGCTGCCTGAAAGTAAGACCAAATGAAGAATGTTTTAATTACCGGTTGTTCGTCAGGTATTGGCAGAGCCCTGGCGAAAGAGTTCGCCAGTCAGGGCTGGCAGGTCTGGGCGACAGCAAGAAAGAGAGACACCTTATCAGACCTTGAATCATCAGATATTCGGATTGAGACTCTGGATGTCACCTGTGATGATCAGGTCAGGGAACTGGTCGCCAGTATGGAAGTGGCTGGTGGAATTGATGTGCTGGTAAATAATGCCGGTTATGGTGCCATGGGGGCGGTCATTGAGATGCCTGAGTCGGAAGTAAGGATGCAGTTTGAAACCAATGTTTTTGCACCACTTAAACTGATTCAGGCAGTTACACCAGCCATGGTTTCAAGAAAGTCTGGCACCATCATCAATATAGGTAGTGTATCCGGCCAGGTGGTGACACCTTTCTCAGGAACTTACTGTGCTTCAAAAGCGGCCTTTAATGCTTTTTCTGACACGTTACGCATGGAGCTCAAGCCTTTTGGTATTGACGTGATGAGTGTAAAGCCCGGAGCCATTCGTTCCCGTTTTGCCGATAATGCCAGGCAAGCACTGGCACGAGCCCTGCCTGGCCACTCTTTTTATAAGCCCATCGAAGATGCTTTATGGAAACGGGCTGGCGCTTCCCAGGACAACCCTACCCCGGCTGAAAAGGTGGCCCGTGTCATTGTCGGGCGGGTAAAAGCCGGTAAAGCATCCGGCTCAGTCAAAATAGGGAATGGCAGTCGAAGTCTGCCGTTTTTACAGCGACTGCTGCCAGAGCGTATATTTGAGGCAGTTCTGTCTCGCGCCTTCCATCTTAACCGATTGAAGTAGTAGGGGTTTTCCGAGAAATCCAGTTTTTTTGATATTTTGCCTTTGCCTTTTAGCAAACACTGCTATAAAGTACGCCACCTGTTCGCAGCGACAAACTTTCTTCGAAAGCAGCAGCGATAACGGTGAGGTGTCCGAGTGGCTGAAGGAGCACGCCTGGAAAGCGTGTATACGTTAACGCGTATCGAGGGTTCGAATCCCTCCCTCACCGCCAGATTCTGACTTAAGTAAAGTCTGAATAAAGATTGATTGGTGTTGAATTGATCAATTGAGTGGTGTAAAAATAGCCACGCAACAAATTGCGCGCTCGTAGCTCAGCTGGATAGAGTACCTGGCTACGAACCAGGCGGTCGGAGGTTCGAATCCTCCCGAGCGCGCCATATTCAAAAGCCCACATCAAATGATGTGGGCTTTTTCGTATGTGCTGCTTTTGTTTTTCTGATCAGGCAGACAAGCCTGCGCAAGAGCACAGACCTGTCAGTATCTTGTTATCGACGTTTGCGCCTGTTCTTCTGAGGCTTGGAAGAACGACTGTCCCATTGTCCACCGCGAGCCTTCTGGTATTTTTGCGAAGGTCTGGCTGTTGCCCCTTTTTGCTTTGACTGGCGAGGTTCATCGGCAGGAACCAGCTGATTTGCACCATTGCCAATCAGGTCCGCACGACCAATCTCTTTTAATGCCTGACGCAGGAATGGCCAGTTTTTCGGATCATGGTAGCGCAGGAACGCTTTTTGAATACGACGGTGGTGCAGCTCTTTATGAGTATCGAGGCTTTCGCTTTTGTAAGAAACTTTCTTCAGCGGATTGCGACCGGAATAATACATCGCAGTGGCCAGTGACATAGGCGACGGATAGAAGGTTTGCACCTGGTCGATACGGTATTTGTTTTTCTTCAGCCAGAGCGCCAGATTGATCATATCTTCATGCTCACAGCCGGGGTGGGCGGCAATAAAGTAAGGAATCAGGTATTGCTCTTTACCAGCTTGTCTGGAGAAGTGATCAAACATCTTCTTAAAGGCATAGTAGGTTTCTATGCCCGGCTTCATCATCTGGTTCAGAGGGCCCTTCTCGGTATGTTCCGGAGCAATTTTCAGGTAGCCACCCACATGATGAGTCACCAGCTCCTGCACATACTCAGGGTCGTGTACAGCAAGGTCATAACGCAATCCGGAAGCGATAGCGATTTTTTTGATGCCGGGAATAGCACGAGCCTTACGGTAGAGCTGTGTCGTATGTTTATGGGAGGTTTCCAGATTTTTGCAAATGCCAGGAAACACGCAGGATAAACGACGACAGTTAGCCTGTGCTTTTTCTTCCTTACAGAACAGGCGGTACATATTGGCAGAAGGTCCACCCAGATCTGAAATCTGGCCAGTAAAGCCCGGCACTTTTTCGCGAATGTCTTCCAGCTCACTGAGTATCGATTCTTCTGAGCGACTCTGGATGATGCGCCCTTCATGCTCGGTGATAGAACAGAATGAACAGCCGCCGAAACAACCTCGCATAATGTTTACCGAGGTTTTGATCATGTCATAGGCAGGAATTTTGGCATTGCCATAAGACGGATGCGGCCTGCGTTGATAGCTCATGCCAAATACGCCATCTATTTCGCGGGTTTCCAGTGGTACCGGAGGTGGGTTTATCCAGACATCCCGACTGCCATGCTTCTGCACCAGAATCCGGGCATTGTGCGGGTTTGCTTCCTGATGCAGAACCCTTGAGGCGTGCGCATAAAGCGTCGGGTCCTGTTTGACCTTTTCAAATGACGGTAGTCTTATGAAACTTTTATCCCTGTCTATGTCTGCTTTGCCCTGCAAAGGCTGAGGGATAATGCGTAAAGGCTGTGGCTCTTCTGATTCAGACTGTTTTGACTTGCACTCATCTTCCGGAATGTATTCGTATGGACTGATGCCATAGGCTTCCTGAAGTGATGAGAGTTCTCTTGGCCAGTCAACACGGGAGCTGTCGATCTCTGTCCAGCCATCCGGCAGGGCTGACTTGACGACAACGGTACCCCGAATGTCCTGAATGTTTTTTATTGATTCACCGTTAGACAGCCGCCAGGCAATTTCAGCCATTGCCCGTTCTGCATTGCCGTACAACAGTATGTCAGCGGTGGAGTCAACCAGTACTGAACGGCGTACCTGATTCGTCCAGTAATCGTACTGGGCAATACGGCGAAGGCTGGCTTCAATGCCACCAAGAATGACCGGGACATCTTTATAGGCCCCTTTACAGCGTTGGCTGTAGACTGTCACAGCCCTGTCCGGACGTTTGCCCGCACTTGCATCAGGGGTGTAAGCATCATCGTTGCGGACTTTAAGATCAGCCGTGTAATTGTTGATCATTGAGTCCATGTTGCCGGCTGTTACGCCGTAGAACAGATTAGGTTTTCCCAGTCGTTTAAAGTCTTCATCGCTGGTCCAGTCGGGCTGGGCAATAATACCAACACGAAAGCCCTGAGACTCCAGAAAGCGACCAATAACTGCCATGCCGAAGCTGGGATGGTCTACATAGGCGTCGCCCGTCACAATAATAATGTCACAGGAATCCCAGCCCAGCTCGTCCATCTCTGCAAGGGACATTGGTAAATAGGGGGCTGTGCCATAACATTCCGCCCAGTATTTCGGGTAGGAAAAAAGATCAGGTGCACAGGCTTTGATCTGCAGAGATGATTTGGTCATAGATGTCTGGTTTTTTGAATGAACAGGGAAGGGCGGCTATTTTTTCAAAAAAAACAATGATGTTATAGCCTGAGAAACAGTTAATTTATTCGTTTAACCGCAGCGGCATTACGGGTTTTTAACGCAAAAAAAAGCCGGCTGTATGAGCCGGCTTAAAGTGGGTGTTATCGCGAGGTTAACTAAAGCGTTTGGCCATAGTGCTGTGCAGTTTCTGATCGTCCTGCATTTTGGCGGTTTCTGCCGGTACGTCGAGCAGTGATTGTGTCAGCCCGGCAGTGGCTGTTTCAGGGTTATCGATCATGTCGATAATGGCGTCACCTCCTGACAGCCCCGCAGCGATTTCCTTGAGCGAATCAAGATCGCCAGACTCAAGAGCCGCAATAGCTTCTTCGAGCTTCTCTTTACTTTCTTCAGCGGCTTTCATCTGTTGCAGCAGTTTCATCATCTCCTGACTGGTCATGGCTGACTCACCTACATCAAGCCCCTGCATAGCTACGGCCAGCTCTTTTTCCATTTTCATTTTTTCTTGTTCGACCGCGAAAGATGACTCATCCGGCACTTTATTTCCTGACGTAGGTTCGATACCAAGCCCTGCGAGGATTTTGTCACCTGAATCATCCCAGGTTTTTTTGTCGCCAATAGGTTTGACAGTAGCAGCGATGTCGTCACCGGCTTTGGAAAAGGCCTGATCGATGTCTTTGCCCATGGCTTTGGCATCTTGCTTCAGGTCTTCACCGGCTTTGGTGAAGGCTTGTTCAATGTCTTTACCCATGGCTTTGGCGTCTTGTTTCAGTTCGTCACCTAAATTTTCCCAGGCTTCTTTCTTGCCCATTGGCTCGAAGGTATCTGAAATTTCTTTACCTGCTTTAGTAAAAGCCTGGTTTGCCTCATTGCCTGCGTCGGTAAAGGCTTCTTCTATGCCTTTCTCAGCGTCGCTCAGAGCCTTTCCGAAAGCGTTGTTTCGCGATAACAGGCTAACGTCGGAGTCAGAGCCATTAATTTCTTCCGCAATCTGAACACCCGCTTCATAGAGAGCGAGCGGTGGGAATATTGCCATAATCAGTCCGGCAAACCATCCTCCTGACGATGACGCCTGTTTCGCTTTTGCCTCTTCAACCTCTTTAATATGCTCTTCTATTTTTTCAATATTTTGGTCATATTTTACTTGGGCATCAGCAGAACGGGACTTTATGCTGAACTCAGTCAGCTTTGCGGAATTATCATCCATCTTGGTCTGAATTTCGCTCATGACCTGTTCCAGCTTGTCTGCATCCAAATTTGGAGACTCTGCAATGCTCTGAAGCTTTGTCACACTTTGTTGTATATCTTTCGCGAGTCCATCGGGAATGGAGGAGGCGAATCCCATCTTGTCCGCTTTAAACTTCAGTTCCTCAGCTTTTACTTCTAACTCGGGTGTTACCAGCTCAGGATGATTTTTCTGGAGCAAATCGAAGCTTGAGTACACGCCTGCCCGGAGTTGGCTTGCGTGGCTTTGCGACTTCACCGCACTGAGCTCTTCCCCGGTTGCAGTTGTTGTATCTGGCTCAGAGATGCTCGGCGCATGGGGATTAACTACGGCAAAAGACACATCGCCTTTGTCAGCGGTGTGATGGGACATTGAGTTGCCGGAAGCGTAGCTCAGGCCTATTTTGTCGGCCTTCTCGGCCTGATCTGCTTTCTGTTGTTCCTGAAAGGACTCTATGGGCGTCTGCGGACGGCCGCCTGATACTGAATCAACCATTAGTGATCCTCCTTGTTCTGTACATCAATAGTGCCAAGAAGCACTTCTGCCCTGTCGATTTCCTTGTGACTGAAGCCGCTGCTTTTAGCCAGCTTCAGAGCGGTTTTGTAGATTTCTTTTGCTTTATCAACCCGGTTAAGCGCCAGGTTGCAATCTGCCATGTAGATAAGAGCCAGAGGGTTTCTCGCATCCAGCCTGAAGGCCAGGGTGTATGTCTGTATGGCCTGAGCATAGAGGTGCATCATTTGCTGGCAGGCACCCAGGCTTAAATAGTTGCGAGGGTTCCACTGGTCATACAGACAGAGGTATTGAAATACTCTGGCGGCTTCTTCGTAATGTCCTGCAGTGTATTGGTTAAAGCCGGTTTTGTAGATGATCTCAAGTGAGTTCTGGCTGATGTTATTGGCTTCAGCCAAAGACCCGCCATTGGCGAGATAGGTAAGGATTTTGGCATACTGATGATCGTCAGCTGCCTGCATGGTTTTATTTAACATGAGCTACGTCCCTGCAAAATTAACTTCAAGAAGTCCTGATATAAAGGTATAGCATCAGAATGAGGGAGTACTGTGGCTATAAAGACCAAAGTCTTAGGATCGTTGTAATATATGCTTTTAAAATCAATGAGTTAATTTCAACGGAAGGGAATAGTGAGAAACTGGGCGTTTTTCAGCAGGGAAGGGAGTGCGCAAAAGGTTTGCTGGAGTGACAGGTGGTTCGTTTCCCTGTGCTCTCTGAGAGGTCATCTGAAAGGGAAGGACAGGCTGCGACCTGTCCTGTGTTAAGGGTTACGTGTATCAGAAGCCCCAGTGCAGTCCCAGGTTCATGCCACGTAAACGTTCTGAATCGTTGATACCTTTGGTGCCATCAAAGTTCAGCTGGTAGTTTCGATAGCCTGCCTGCAGGCGCAGTCCCATGAACAGTTTAAAGCGAACGCCCGCTTCAAAGTCGGTGAAGTCTGTATTGCCATTCTTGCCCCAGTCCATTTTGCCGTAAAAACTGGTACGACTGGCATCGAACAGAGTTACTTCGGTGCTGATCATTGGCAGGGTGCTGGAGAAACTGTCACCTTTCAGCTTGCCTGAATCGAAGCGGCGCAGTCCGAGGCCCAGGTTCCAGTCCAGATTGCCATTATCCAGCAAACGGTAATAACCCAGCGCATCAAAACTGTTGAATTTCATTCTTCTGCTGTCTACGTCGGTGTAACGGACAGCAACGTTAGGCACCAGCGGAACGAAATGTTCAAAGTTGGCATACAGGTTATGCACGCCATCGTGGTTGGCGGTATTCCAGTAGTTGTAACCTACTTTGGCGCCAACCAGTGCCTGGGCGTTGGAAGCAGAAACGAGGAGGACAGCGGCAGCAAGTAGTGATTTTTTCATGTTATCCCTGTGAGCGATGATGTTACCTTGCCTGAGCTGCCTACCTTATCGTTGGTGCTGTCGGGTTAGGATGGTGATTTATACTTAACTGCCAGAGAATCAGCAGCTCCCATGCCGCTGTGAACGCCGCCTTCTGATACGGTTGAAGGTTTGCTGCGAATCAGGTAACCCGCGTAACCGCTGTCATCACCATTGAGACGTGTCATCGGTTTGCCATTGAAATGAAGTGTGAACAGCCCTATCTCGCTGATCAGGTCATCCACTTTTGTGGCTTCGCCCCGACGAACAAGCAGAGCAGGGTGTTGCCTGTGAGCCGGGTGCAGGCGGCGCATCAGTGACCACGCCTGATAGTCTTCACTGGAAAGTGACTTTAGTTTTGGCAGAATATCGTCACCAAAAATGCAGTGACCACCGCCTTCGCCCTGGTTCTTCAGTACCCAGTTATTGCAGGGTTTATCCGCGAACCAGTCGGCACTGTTTTCGTCAACAGGTAGCATGACGCCCAGAAATTCTTTTGCTTCACTGGCTTCGGGCAGGGTAAGGCCAAAACGGGTTAATTCCTGTGCAGTCATCGAGGTCAGCAACATCTGAACCCGTTTGCTGGTGGCCAGCTGCTGGCTGACCGTGGCGTTGATTGCAACCTTATGCTGCTCCATAAAAGCACGGGTCTGGCTTAAAGCCTGACAGCAGCGAGCCTCTTCCAGGTCGTGGGCGACAAAGTCAGAGTATTGATAGCCTGCACGAAGATAGACGGCATCAACCCCGCCAATGCCCTCAAGCAGCAACCGGGCGTTTTCTCCGGTTGAAAGCTGGTCGTGAAGCTCACGGAATGTACGACGAACGGTTCTTATGCCAAGGTTTTGCAGGCCCTGCTCCAGAAGGTGCTGGTCGTAAACGTTGTCTTCATCTGCTTGCACCACCATCAAAAACACCGGTTGTCCGGTTTCTCCGGATTCTCCGGATTCTTCCCGAACCTGTCTGGCGGTTGCCGCAACGCCTTCTGACAGCAGCTCAATGGCCGGGTTGTCAATCAGGCGCAGGTCATCTTCGGGTGACCACTTCCGGAAGGTCACAGGCCACTGTTGCTGCATATAACGATGCAGTTCATGGGCTCGCTGGCCAAAGGGACCCATACCTGCAGCGATGCCATTGAACTCAATGACCCTGGGACCTTCTTCCGCATCGTCCATAAAGTCAGTACGCATAAACAACATGGGTTGCCTGAGCGCTTTCTGCTGACCAAAATGAATGCGCTTGTGCAGATTCAGCAGGCTGGTAAAAAAAGGGTCTGCACCGGCAATGGGGGCCATGACCTCCTGCAGGTATTTATGGTCTTCAGAAACCGCATGAATCAGTTTTGCCAGCACAGGTACGGCTTGCCTGAGATGAGAAAAGCGTGCCTCCTCAATCAATGTGGGCGCCAGACTGAAAGCGCAGTGTGTCGCTGATTCAGGCGATGTTTTCAGGGAAAAACCGTTTAAAAGAGCCCATTCAATGGCGTCTTGAATGGCGGGGTCCCGGGTTATCTGGTTCATCTTTATGCCACCGCTAAACTGGAAGAAGGTGCTTCGTCAGAAAGTTTGTCTGCAGGGTTATGCAGCTGTTCTTTAGTCTGCTGTGACAGGTACAGGTCACGGTATTGACCGGTCTGGTTAAGCAGCTCACAGTGAGTTCCACGCTGAACTATCTGACCTTTATCCATTACCAGAATCTGGTCAGCATCCTGAATGGTCGACAGGCGATGCGCCACCGCAATGGTGGTACGACCAGAGCGAAGAGTGATCAAAGCATCTTTAATAGACTGCTCGGTTTCTCCATCAATATTGGCGGTTGCCTCATCCAGCAGCAGAATGCGAGGGTCCTGTGCCACCGTTCTCGCAAAGGACAACAGCTGACGTTCACCCGTCGATAACGCCTGACCTCCTGCTCCGGGCTGGTGGTCATAACCGTCAGACAGTTTTCGAATAAATGGGTCGGCAGACACTTTTCGGGCAGCGTTGATTACATCATTCATACTGATATTGGCATGGTTAAGGCTGATGTTTTCAGCAAGGGAACCACTGAAGATATACGGTTCCTGAAAAACCAGCCCAACATGGTTGCGCAGGGCGGATTCACTCATGTTATTCAGTGACTGCCCATCAATCAGAACCTGTCCCTGCTGGTGCTGATAAAAGCGCATTAACAGGTTAATAATGGAGCTTTTGCCACTGCCGCTGTGGCCGACAATCGCCGTAAACTGACCGGGTTCAACGGTAAAGCTGACGTTATCCAGTGCCTGATTCTTCCCGTCATAGGACAGGCTGACGTTGTTGAATTCCATCTTGCCGCTGGTGACGGAAGCATCTCCCGTCTGCCTGCGGGACTCTTCCGGTTCATCCAGCAGTTCAAAAACCCGTTCGGCAGCCACCAGTGACTGTTGCAGGTTACCCAGCTGCATGGAAATCTGGCGGAAAGGTTCAAAGAAACGGGCCAGATAATTGATGAACGCATAAATAGTGCCGACTTCAATCACGGAAAAACCAGCCTTCCAGCCAAACCAGGCGACAATGCCTGCCAGCGCCATGGTTTGCAGGAAGTGACCAAAAGGCATCAGCAGCAGACTGTCAATACCGATCACTTTGCGTCGCAGCAGGCTCCACTCTTTGTTGTTTTCTGCGAATTTTGCACGACGATGTTCTTCCTGACTGGTGGCCTGAATAATCTGCATACCTTGCAGGGATTCATTAAGGCTGGTGTTGATATCTGCCAGTCTGGCACGAACACCGGTCACGACGGGACGGCTCAGGTTCTGGTACAGACGCATGCTGCCCAGCAGAATCGGCACAATAACCAGCATCAGCAGCATCAGTTTAAAATCGAGTAGTGCCAGTGCAGTGAAAATACCCACCAGCTTCAGGGCTCCACGCAGAATGGCGGGAATGACTCCAACAAACATCTGTCGTATAACTTCAGAGTCATTGGTCAGTCTTGATACCAGGCGGCCGGTCGGTTCTCCATCAAAGTATTTCATGGGCAGTTTCAGCAGATGGCTGAACGCCTTTTGACGAATGTCGTGTATAACCTCCAGAGCATTGTCCTGGAACATGACGCCCTGAATGTACTGCAATATCGATGCGCCCACATAAGTACTGGTCAGGGCAATGCCCAGCATCACCAGCGTATTGATGTCGTTATTCCCCACCGCAATGTAATCATCAAGGATAATTTTCATTACCCAGGGTGAAGCCATTTCAAAGGCGGTTGCCAGCATCAGCAGCAGAAAGGCGCCGATAAAGCCTTTTGAGTAAGGGCGGCTGTAGCCCAGCAGGCGTCCAAGTCCTGCAAATCGTTTTGCTTTCATCAGGCGCTTACCAGTGTTGGTGATTCGTTAATGGGCTGGTCATCGGTCGTATCCTCCCGGTTTACCAGAAGAGTGCGTGCCTGTTGTTTGAAGATACGGGCGTACCAGTCAGGGCGGTCCAGCAGTTCGTCGTGGGTACCCTCTTCTTTAATGGTGCCTTCCTCAATGACCAGAATATGATCTGCAGTGATCAGCTCCGGCAGACGTTGAGTGATCAACAGAATGGTCTTTCTGTTTTTGTAGGCAGACAGGTTTTTCAGAATGGTCGCTTCTGTTTTCATATCCAGCGCACTGAAGGCGTCGTCCAGCAACAGAATGCTGGCATCGGTCAGCAGGGCCCGGGCAAATGCCACACGCTGTTTCTGACCACCGGAAAGGTTGATGCCGTTTTCTCCAAGGATGGTCTGGTATCCATCGGAGAAGTGGCAGATCTCGTCGTGAATGGCGGCGAGTCTGGCGGCCTGTTCGATCTCTTCCTGAGAAGCATCCGGCCTGGACATGGCGATGTTTTCCGCAATGGTTCCGGAAAACAGCATTGGCTCCTGGGGAACCCATGCCAGCTGGCTGCGAAGGCTTTTCAGTTTGATCTGGTCAATGGCAATGCCACCGAGCGTAATGGATGAGCCTGCATCCAGATTAAACTGACGTTGCAGCAACCGGAACAGGCTGCTTTTGCCACCGCCGGTTCGGCCGGTAATGCCGATAAAGGAACCTGCGGGAGCCTGCAGCCTGATGTTGGTCAGAACCGGAGAGTCAGCCTTTGGATAGTGGAATGACTGAATATTAAACGCCAGGTCGTGGTTTGCAGGTGCTTCTGCGGCTGTCGTGGCATCGGTCACAGAGGGCTTCTGGCTAAACAGGGATTCCAGTCGGCTCCATGATGCATTACCGCGCTGGAATACACTGAACTGCCAGCCAAACTGCATCATGGGGCTCAGCAACTGTCCAAGGTAAAGCGTGAAACTGGTCAGCAGGCCCAGTGTCATTTCACCGCGTTGAATCAGCCATGCGCCGCCCATCAGGGCAATCACAAAGGACAGACCAAAAAACAGGTTAATGGTGGGGCCAAAGATGGACTCGATACGTGCCACTCTCTGGTTAGCGTTAACAGTTTCACGGGACAGGTCGTAAAAACGCTGCTCCTGTCGTTTATTAAGTTCGTGGGCGCGAACGGCTCGAATGCCGGTGACGGTTTCCCGGGCTTCCTCATTCAGGTCAGAAAAACTGGCCTGAGCCCGGCCAAAGGTTTTGTGCATCGTTGTGCCGTAATGGCTGGTGGCCCAGATCAGTATTGGAAACGGGATCAGAACCAGCAGCGTCAGCTTGCCACTGACGGCGAAAATCATCGCAGCCAGAACGGTGAAGCCTGCAATCACTGAGTCAACCAGGGTCATGATGCCCCCGCCTGCACTTTCCTCCACCGCATTCAGGTCATTGGTGGCATGAGCCATCAGGTCACCCGTGGTGTGCTTCTGATAGAAGTCGGGTGACATCCGTGTAAAGTGGGCAAACAGCCGGTCCCGCTGGCCGCGAACCAAATCAATGGAGGCACCGTACAACAGCGAGCGCCATACATAACGCAGGCCATAAATGGCGATGGCAATCACCATGATACCCGCGATGTAAAGCATTAACTCCTGACTGGTCAGGCTGTCGAGGGTTATTTCATCCACCACACGGCCGATCAGCCAGGGAGGCAGCTGGTTCAGTATTGCAACGACTTGCAGGCTGATAAAAGCCAGAAGGTAGTGTTTCCAGTAGTCACGCAAAATGAAGCGCATTTTCCATAGCAGCTTCATGAACGGTTACTCTTTACTATGGAAATGCAATTTTCATCACCAGAGGTGACGAAAACTGCATTTCGCTCATGGCTGCTTGGTTTGAAAGCGTTTTGCATCAAAGGTTTCCAGGGTTATATGGTTGTCAGCGTCAACCAATTGGGGAATAAAAAAGCCTGCTCAGGCTGTGGTCTTTATTGGGTTACTTCAGGTGTCGGATCAGTGCCTGTAGCCCCTGTACCAGCTGTGCGGCGGCTTCCGGCTCCATTTTTTTCAGCAGTCTGTCTATCCGCTGTGCCTGGAGGCTGGTAGTTGAGTCCAGACAGTCTTCTGCAAGCCCGGTCAGGGACAGGCACTTAATACGGCTATCTTCAGGGTTGACGCAGATGGAGACCAGGTTTCGGGCTTCCAGACGTTTAATTACCCGGGTGGCACCGCTTTTGGTAAAGCCCAGTGACTGACCGATGGTTTGAATAGAGCATTGGGGCTGGTTCTGGATGCTGCGAAGCGCCAGATAGTCAATCAGGCTGAACTCTTCACAATGACTGCTTTCGCAACAGCTCGTGCTGAAATGGTGCGAAAGCGTCAGTAAGGCGTCGAATAACTGTTTCGCCTGTTGGCTCATTGAAGGCTATACCCACACATTAAAATTGAGAGTATTAGAAAAGATATGGTTGACGTAGTCAACTGTGTGGTTAACGAAAACCTGACCAGTCATTTGTCAGGTCAGGTTATAACGGCTACAGATAGCGACTACAAATTGTATGATTACTCGGAAGGGTTATCAGAAAAGTGATCATCAGTACTCATTAGGCGTAACAGCAGAATACTCCATCAGCAGAGGCACTCACATGCGAAAAGGTATTTACTGTTTTCATCGAGATTTGAGAGTCAGTGACAATCCACTACTAAGTAGCGCCCTGGAGGTGTGTGATGAGCTCGCATTTATTTACATCGTCACAGCCCCCGACCGGTTCACTCGGCATTTTTCTCCCCATGTCAGCAAAGGAGCTTGCCGTTCACAGTTTGAAAACAGTGTGCTGGTGGATTTGAAGAAGCAGTTGGTCGATAAGGGATTCACGCTTACCGTATATCGAGGCAGCAGGGTAGGTGTGCTGAGCGAACTTATACAAAGAAACCGAAATATTACCGATGTGTTCACCAATACAGATGTAGACTACAACTGCGTCCGGGCATTCGAATTATTGCAACGCGACCTCCCTCACATCACCTTTCACCATGGAAGACCTAATACGCTTTGGTCACAGGACAACCTCCCTTTCGACCTCCAGAATCTGCCGATATCCTTTACACAATTCAGAAAGCGGGTAGAAAAACAACCACCTGAAGCTAGTGTGGGAATACCGAATTTTGGAAAAACGGCCCTTTTGATGCTAGACGACAGCCTGCTGAGTATTGCGGATGTGTTTGCTCCAGATGAGTACGATAAACAATGGTTGGGGGGAGAGTGCGCCGGGAAAAAGCATTTAGACGATTACTTCGGAACACCGCGCGCTTTAACTTATAAGGAAACACGCAATCATTTTGACCAGTGGGATTTTTCAACTGCGTTCTCACCCTGGCTGGCTTGGGGTTGTATTACGCCTAAGCAAGTATTACGCAGCTTGTTAGTGTTTGAGCGAGCTAACACCAGCAGTGATTCTACGTACTGGATCTACTTCGAGCTCCTCTGGCGAGAGTACTTTCACTGGTATGCGCTGAAACATGGTGCAGCACTGTTTAGCTTCAAAGGGTTAAAACAAACTAAACCGCTAACAACATTTTACCCGGAATGCTACCGGGCATGGTGCGAGGGAGAAACTGGTTATGAAATCGTTGATGCCTGCATGAAGCAGCTGAACCAAACAGGAATGATTTCAAATCGTGGGCGCCAGCTTGTTGCCAGCTGTTTCGTTCACGAGCTGGGGCTGGATTGGCGCTTTGGTGCCGCATATTTTGAAGCTATGTTGATAGACTACGATGTCGGCTCAAACTGGGGTAACTGGCAATACCTTGCGGGTGTTGGCGCAGATCCCAGAGGTCATAGGAAATTTGATTTGGACAAGCAAGCGCAGTGGTATGACCCCGAGGGAACCTTTAGATGCCGATGGCTGGAGTAATCAATGAAGAACAAATTGTCAGGCAGAACGTTTGAAACCGTCAGATTGATATTGGGTGACCAACTCAATAGCGGGCACTCCTGGTATGACGAAATTAATGATCAGACACTCTATGTGATTGCTGAGCTCATTTCTGAGCAGACGTATGTAAAGCACCACATACAGAAACAAGTCGCTTTTTTTGCTGCTATGGATGCATTTGCGCAGGCACTTCAGGAAGAAGGGCATCAAGTACTACACCTGACTCTCGACGATACGCACCGCTTCCGGGAGTTAAGCCATCTTATCCGCGAGGTATGCGGTTTAGTAGAGTGTAAACATTTCCAGTATCAGAGACCCGATGAGTATCGGTTATTGAGTATCTTACGCCAACTAAAGCTGGAAGGCTGTCACACCTCAGAGGCTGATACTCAACACTTTCTCTGCGACTTCGAAACTTTGCCCAAGGAGTTTGAGTCCGAAAAAACGGTCAGACTAGAGCACTTTTATCGTCGTATGAGAAAACGTCACAATATTCTTCTCACACAGGAACAGAAGCCAGAGGGTGGAAAGTGGAACTTTGATGTAGAAAATCGCAAAAAGCTTAAGAAAGCCGATATTGCTGATATTCCGGAGCCGTTGGTTTTCTGCACATCGACGAGAGAGTATAAAGATAGATTGGAAAAGTACTCCGTAGCGGGTTTTGGTCAGATATCAGAGAAACTGGTATGGCCGATAAACCGACAACAGGCACTCAACTTATTGGCACATTTTATTCACACTTGCCTTTGTCACTTTGGCACTTACCAGGATGCCATGACGGATCAGAGCGAGCATGCCTGGTCTCTCTACCACAGCCGACTATCGTTTGCTCTTAACAGCAAGATTCTTTCACCTCTGGAGGTGATACGAGCCGCGGTAGATGCTTACGATTCGAATCCGTCACATGAATTGCTGGCACAGGTTGAAGGTTTCGTTCGACAAATTTTGGGTTGGCGAGAGTACGTTCGGGGAATGTATTGGGCGAATATGCCCGGGTACGAGACCAAAAACCATCTCAATCATAAACGTTCATTACCCTCTTATTTCTGGAGTGGCGACACCAAAATGAATTGCATTAAGCAGGCTGTGTCACAATCATTGGATACGGCTTATGCTCATCACATTCAGCGCTTAATGGTGACGGGCAACTTTTCACTTTTAGCAGAAATAGAACCAAAGCAAGTTCACGAGTGGTATTTAGGCATCTATATTGATGCGATAGAGTGGGTCGAGATCCCTAACACACTGGGTATGGCACTGTATGCTGATGGTGGTTTAATCGCCTCGAAACCTTATGTTTCTTCTGGTGCGTACATAAACCGAATGAGTGATTACTGTGCGAGCTGCGAGTACAACGTTAAAGTGAGGTCTGAAAAAGGTGCGTGTCCGTTTAATGCGCTGTATTGGCGATTTATGGAAAAGCACCGTGAGTGGCTTACTCGGAATCCGAGAATGAACATGGTGTACCGTAATTGGGACAAGCTTGAAGACCGAGAGCGGCAGAGAACATTGGAGTTAGCGGAGAGACAACTTATCGCCCTTGAGCAACTTTAACATGTCTCTCCGAGGCACATCGTTTCGAACAGTATTTGATACTGTGCCAGTTGAGCGCCCATTTCTTACGCCACGTAAATGAGCGATGGCAAACTGGGCAAATTTTGGTCGGTAAATACGCTTTTCGATGCACTATTTTCTTCAAACTACTTTCGAGGAACTATTCCGGAGGCTGTGAACGGTTCTCGAACAGGATATTATCTTTGTCTATATCGTCCGAATCGACTCTCTGGCCTGTAAACCAATGACCTCTATCATATCCAGCATAACAATGGCCAAGCCTTTCAGCTTCATTTTTGGCGTGAGCTTTACAGTGCTTTTTACAGTCATAGTGTGTTTTGGAGGTTTGACCGTTTTTTTCAACTCTGATGGGCCAGCCCCTGCCGGTATATAGCACGTGCCAGTCTGCAGCGATTTTATGAACGTAGGCGGGTTGCGTGGAGCCTGAATAAACAATTCCCAATGTGTCTTCACAGGCACCGTCTTCAAACTCAGAGCCTATAACCAGTTTGCCACCATCAAGGTAAGCGGTAAATTAACCCCACATTCCAAAGAAAGCCACGCCCCTTAATACTTCAGGTTTTAAAACGGAGAAACTCATGAAACCTGAAGAGCGCAAACAAAACCAGGCACTCTGGCAAGAGCGGATGAACGACTGGCAGCAGTCCGGACTCTCGGCCTCAGGCTGGTGTAAAAAGCACGACATCAAGCAGCACCTGTTTTTTTACTGGAAGCACAAACTGCTCACCAGACCGGATAATAAATTGATCCCTCTGGGCGTTGTTCAGCCAGAACCTTCTGCGCCTTCCCTGGTGATCCTCTATATGGATTCCATACGAATCGAAGCGGCTCCTGAACAGGCAGCAGCCCTGATCAAAGCATTGCAGGCTGCCTCGTGATCCGCCCGGAAGATGAGGTGGCTGTCTATCTCTACGCTGAGTACGTTGATATGCGCAAATCCATCGACGGGCTGGCGGCTTTAGTCGAACAACAAGCCGGACAATCACCATTTAATCAGACGGTCTACGTCTTCTGTAATCGCAAGCGGGACAAGATCAAGCTGTTGTGTTGGGAGCGTAATGGCTTTGTGCTCTGGTATAAGCGACTGGAGAAATTCCGCTTTAAATGGCCGGGGAATGAAGCACCCGAAGCGATCGATGGAGGCCTGCTCAACCAGCTTCTGGATGGTTATGACATTCGCCCCAAAGCACCTCACCCAACACTGGAATATACGACTTTACTCTAACAAGGTGGCAATGACTGCGCCATCGTCTATTCTGAATCGGCATGGAAGCCTGCCCTGTCCCTTTACCCGATAATAACCCCGAGCTGATTGCCTGGGTTCAGTCCATCCTTGCGAAAAATGCATTGCTGGAAGAACGCCTTCGCCTTCTTCTGCATAAACAGTTTGGTGCCTCCAGCGAAAAGACATCACCGGATCAGCAGGAACTGTTCAACGAAGCCGAGCAAGATCAACCGGAACAGCCTGAGCCAGACCCCGAAGAAAACGTCACGGTTGCAGAACATACTCGCCAGAAGAAAGGTCGAAAACCGCTACCCAAAGATCTGCCAAGAGTCCGGGAAGAGCACGACATCCGTGACGATGAAAAAAACTGCAGCGGCTGCGGTAGTCAACTTCATCGTATAGGCGAAGAAGTGACCGAGCAACTGGATATCATTCCGGCCAAAATCCGGGTTATCCAGAATGTGCGGTTCAAGTACGGCTGCAGATGCTGTGAAGAAGGCATTAAAACAGCCAAACTGCCCGCCCAACCGATACCGGGCAGCATAGCTAGGGTGCAATTAAAAGTGTTCTATCCAGTGGCTTTCCAGTACTTATTCCAGTCACCATTAGCCCTTAAAGTTCTAAGGTTCAACATATCGTGAGCATGCTCTGGTTTCCACCATGCTCCGGGAAGTTTCAACCGGGTTTGAACAACAGAACGATTGGAGCTCTCTATTTCACCTGAACCGATAGGCAAATTGGCAGCTTCTGCCGCCTGATAATCAAATTGTCCGGGACGATTCCTGATATAGCGATGACACTCTTCCGATTTGTTGGCTTCCTTTCCAACCTTACCGTTACGATAAGGCTCAAGCTCTGCCAGAACTCTCTCTGACTCACCTGCTTTCATTCTTGTTTTTTGTTCATCAGTCCATTTTTTACGGGCTTTTTCATCTTTTCCAATGCACTCTTTAGCAGCATCTGCGATGTACTCACAAAGGTGATAGTAATCCACCAGAAAACTTCCCTGAGATGCGAATACGCGGTCTGCCTGGCTGGCAATCCACTTAGCCCCATCACTTACACAATGAATAGATGACTGCCGATTCAAACCTTGCTCAATAGCGCAACTCAACCACTGATCGCCTGCTTCACCGGGCTCTCCCATAACTACACGATGTCGCTTATCGCAACTTCCTTGTTCATAAACCAAGCAAAGCTTGGCCTCTTGCCAGTCAACTTTTCTGGCCTTGCGCTTGTCGCCTTCAGCTTCTTCATCAAAAAGAACCACTGGAATCATGCTGCCGTCCATTTCACCAATCAGCTGCTTGCCTTCTCCTACACATTCCTGACAATTTTTCAGGGAAGCTTTAGATTGCTCACTCATGCAGCGGGCGTGACCCAGGGTAATGGCTCGTACTGATGACTCAGGTACGATAACGCCATAATGCTCTTCCATTTTCTGTGAAGCTGTTGCAAAAGAACTGTCTGATGCAAAATCCACCAATCGCCGTTGTAACGGTAAAGAGTAGTCACGACAGTGGATATGGGCATTCTCGGAAAAAGGGCGTATACGATGCCCTGCAACGGTCAAGCATCGCTCACAGAGACGAACTTTGCCGTAAGTGGTCATCCAGTGGAGGTCTTTTTTTTAGTATTTGATTCAGAGTGAAGATCGTGGGCCTCTTCAAACTTTTGCTTCTCTTTATGGGCTCCCCAGTCCGTCAGAAGCTCATTCCCCAGTTCTTTAAGGTTTTCAATGACAGCTTCCTCTGCTTCATCAGCCCGGTCAAGATGACCGGACTTGGCTTCTACCAGACTGATCAATTCAGATACTCTTTTTTCAAGCTCTGGATGGGCAGCAAGTTTTTCCGCAAGGGTTTTGGAAGTAGACATGGAACGCATCGGGTGAAAAATGAACTCTTAGCATTATGGCCAAGTTCTGGGAAATTGCTGACCGGGGAACACTTTTAATTGCACCCGCATAGCTACTCCGGGGCTGTTAGCCTTCATTGCCACCAGTAAATACGTTGACGGGTTGCCTTTATACCGTCAGGAGAAATTTATCCTGGCTCGTCTGGGTGTTGATATTGCCCGTGCCACCACCTCACTGTGGATGGTGCGCTGTGGTGATCTGGTGCAACCGTTAATCAACCTGATGCGGGATAAGCTGCTGGAAGCGCCACTGATTCACTGTGACGAAACGGTCACCCAGGTGCTCAACGAGGAAGGCAAGGCTGCCCGAAGTCAGTCGTACATGTGGGTTCAGGTGGCTGAACCGGTGAAAAATCAAAAGATCATTCTGTTCGATTACGCGCCCAGCCGCAGCGGTTCAGTACCCATGAAGCTGCTGGATGGCTTCCGGGGCTATCTGCAAACCGATGGTTACGAAGGCTATGCTGCCATAGGTCGCAAAAGCGGGGTAATCAGTCAAGGCTGTTGGGCTCACGCTCGTCGAAAGTTCGATGAAGCCATCAAGGGGCAGAAAGATAAAAACAAAGCTGGCAAAAGCCATATGGGGCTGTCTTATATCCGCAAGCTCTATCAAATAGAACATGGGATAAAAGAGAGCCCTCCGGATGAACGAAAAAGGGTACGGCAGGAGCAAAGTCTGCCGGTTCTACAGAAGCTACGACAATGGCTGGATAAATCATTGCCCCAGGTGCCGCCAAAAACCTTGTTGGGCAAGGCCCTTTATTACCTGAATAACCAGTGGGAAAAGCTCATCCGTTATTGCGACGAGGGTTACCTGCGTATGGACAATAATCTGGCCGAAAATGCAATTCGTCCGTTCGTGGTGGGTCGCAAGGCGTGGCTGTTCAGCAACAGTACTGACGGAGCTAAAGCCAGCGCCAATCTTTATAGCCTGGTAGAAACAGCGAAAGCCTGCGGGCTGGAACCCTGCCATTATCTGAAGACCGTCTTCAACTACTTGCCAAGGGCAGAGTCAATTGCCGATATCGAGCAGTTGCTGCCCTGGAATCAGAAGCCAGTTTGAATCAAGGTGTGGTGGAATTACCGCTTACAATAATGGTGACCCTCAAGGCGGAGCTGTTACCAATTTCGCTGGCTAACAGATCAAACGGGAAATGGTTCTCTCCATGCTGTTCTATATCATCACGCAAAATTCGGGAAGTGATATCGGCAACCTGCCTGAGTTTGGTCTCGTAGCTTTCCAGAAGGATGGCTTTAAAGTGGAAGGTCAGGAATGACAGGCTTGCGGTGAGGACAACGGTCATAAATACAGCAGGGATTGCCATAAGGCCAGATTTGCGGGTCATAAGAAACATCCTTGTTACAGCAAATCATTAAACTGAACAGGCACATCAACCATGCAGGTGGTTTACAGCCAGCGGAAATCAGCAAGTTCCTTTCAGTATTGCAAAAAATTATCGGTGTAAACTGACATTCTTTTGTCGTTTGCCGTCCGTGGCTTATTCAAAATGGTATGACAGAGCTTGTTTATGGCGCTCTCTCTATTTCCTTCTCAATCCCACATTGCGACACTTGTCATTATCCTTGTTAAGCCTGACACCGCAGCAGCATTTTCCTTTTGTATCCATAGAGACAGTTTCGCAATTCTCATCGTGTGCAAATTTACAACACTCTTCCTGAGTTCTTTTCTTTTTACAGTTTGTGCTTTCGTAGCATGATTTTGCACCAAATGCACTTAAGCATTCCTCCGCCCAGCCCCGGCGATAAAAATCGTAACCTTCACAGGAAAATTCAGTAACAGGATTGTATTCCGGGCAACCATCGCTGGCTTTTGGCTGCTCTTTTTGCTTTTTAGGGTAGAATGGTGAATTATCGTTGGTCTGACACTGACCGGCTTGCCAGTAGCCAATTTTGATTCCTCGACCCCCTCCTGTCAGTGTTTCATCTGAAAGACAGACCTCTCTGTAAGAAGAAGGTTGGGTAAGCGCTGTGCCTGGATTGTTATCGCCCTGAGTAATGACGGGAGTATGCCCTTGAGTTGAGGTTGTACATTCGGGAAAACGATTATGGAAATTATCAATGTTTTCATGAAATTTTCCGAGTTTTCCATGCTTTTTTATGATGTCTTTTAAAGTCTCATAATTAGTGACCAGCCATCGGACGTCGTACACGTACCCTTCAGCTCTGCCGGGACTGACGTAATGGCATTCAGGAGCGCCATCATCATCAATGACTTTTCCAATATAGTAATCTGCTGAGCTATAGGGTACTGAGCAGTAACTGTTTAAGTGTCTGGTAACGTTTCCGTATTGCGCTGAAGTATCTTTTGTCGTATCAAACCAGCAGCTTTCAGGCGCAGTTTCACGGGCAACGGATGCTAGGGCAGTAAAACAGAGCAATGAAAGCATCAGTATTTTGCTGAGAAAGGACTTCATTCAGGTCACCTGTCTTTTTATATTCAGGCCTGTTTTCAGGCAGGAGCAAATCAACATTCTTGTCAGGACAGATGTATATAGATGACAAAAAGGATTTCAGCCATAAAAGGTTGAAATCTTAATTTGCGTGGTGAAATGTAAGAAAATGTGATTTGAGACTATAAAAACGTTTCTTAGTGCTGTTATTGTGAGGAAATAAGAAACCTGCCATAGCACTGAACCATGAATGAAAAACACGCCGTTATTGCTGCTAACCGCTTTGGCCTGGGTGCTAAACCAGGTGACCTGAAGACTGCACAGGAGAACCCCGGGCAATGGCTTCTGGAGCAGCTGACGATTCCCCGTTTTTCTTCTGACCATCCGGATTCGGGTGAAGTGCTTGAAGCCTTCTATGCCTATCGGAAAGATGTGAAACGGTTCAAACAGCAGAAAATGATGGAAAAGCCTGACAATATTGCAGGCCGGTTATTCGTACACATGGCGGCAGATACGGTTTCCGGGGCGGTAAATGATGACCATACCCTGAACTGGCGTCTGCTGGATTTCTTTTCCAACCATTTCAGCGTGTCCGGGCAGGGAGGCATGATGAAGCCTCTGGCACCCACACTGGAACGTGAGGCTATTGCCCCTAATCTGCTGGGTCCTTTTGAAAATATGCTGCTGGCGGTTGAGCAGCATCCTGCCATGCTGGTGTATCTGGATAATGACAAGTCGGCAGGGCCTTCAACCGGGGTTGCAAGGAATAGCCGTGGCTTAAATGAAAACCTCGCCAGAGAAATCCTTGAGCTGCATACGCTGGGTGTGAATGGTGGTTACAACCTGGAAGATATTCAGGAGCTGGCAAAAGCTATCAGCGGCTGGAGCATCACCCGCCCTAAAGAGGAGCAACACGGCTTTGTTTTTCGTCCGGCTGCCCATGAATCTGGCTCAAGGGTTGTGCTTGGCAAGGTCTACCGAAACACAGGTAGCAATCAGGGCGAAGCAATTTTAAAAGATCTGGCAGTTCATCCGGCCACGGCGCGCTACCTGT
Source organism: Endozoicomonas sp. NE40 (assembly GCF_040549045.1). NCBI lineage: Bacteria > Pseudomonadati > Pseudomonadota > Gammaproteobacteria > Oceanospirillales > Endozoicomonadaceae > Endozoicomonas > Endozoicomonas lisbonensis. The sequence goes on from NZ_JBEWTB010000002.1 coordinate 3,089,337, forward strand.
CGTTTAAACTGGCAAGGCATTTTGTCAGTGATTCTCCGCCGGAAGCTCTGGTAAAGGCTATGACGGACACCTGGCGGCAGACCCGAGGCCATCTTAAGGCGGTGATTACCACCATGATCGAACACCCCGATGCCTGGCAATCTGACCCCGTTAAACTGAAATCCCCCAGAGAGTTCTATATCTCGGCATTAAGGTTGACGGGTCTGCCGGTTCCCAATGCCCGGTTGATGGTCAACACGCTGGTTAATCTTGGTCAGGCTCCTTTTGGAGCCGGCTCGCCTGCAGGCTATGGCGATGTCGCATCGACATGGGATGGGCCGGACGCCCTGTTGAAGCGGGTTGACTGGGTCAATACGATCACCCGGCAGGTGCAAATGAACCAGCCACCGGTTCAGCTGGCCCGGGCGCATTCGGGCGCTTTGTTATCTGCCCATACGGCAAAGATGGTGAGCCGGGCAGAGAGCCGGCAGCAGGGGCTGGCCCTGTATTTGATGAGTCCTGAGTTTTTGAGGAGATAACCGGAATGAAGCGCAGAGAACTGGTCAAAATGCTGGGCATGGGGCTGTCGGTGGCCCCGGTTTCTATGAGTACCCGACTTGCCTTTGGCGGGGACAAAAAAGAGTCATCATCACGCAAGGTCGTCTGGGTGATGTTGCGTGGAGGTGTGGATTCACTGCAAACCGTCGTACCGGCGTTTGATAAGGATTTGATGAGGCATCGTCGCCCATTGGCTGAAGCGGTTCTTGACGACTTAAACCCGCTGGATAACGGTTTTGGCCTGCATCCCGACCTGACAAACCTTTATGACTGGTATCAGAAGAAAGAAATGGCACCGGTTGTGGCGGTAGCTTCACCGTATCGCTCACGGTCGCACTTTGAGGGGCAGGACCTTCTTGAAAGCGGTTTGACGGTCACTAATCACGACAGTGGCTGGCTGGGCAGGGCTCTTGAGGTCAGCTCGAAGCAGGGGCTGGCAGTTGCTCATTCGTTGCCCATTAGTATGCGTGGTCAGGGCAATGCTTCTACCTGGTTCCCGTCCCGCTTCCGGGCAGCTGAAGACGATTTATACAGCCAGTTGTTCAAACTGTACGAGTCTGATGACCTGCTCAGGGGGCGACTGGAGCAGGGTTTGCAAACTCGTGCCATGGCGGAAGGAGCCATGAGTAGCAATAACAAAGCTCATTTTGAAGCACTGGCCAGGGCGGCAGGAATGTTGTTGAACGGTGACAGTTCGCCCAGTGCGCTGATGCTGGAAATGGGAGGCTGGGACACCCACGACAATGAAGTATTCCGGCTGAACCGACAGCTGAAACAGCTGGACGATGGCATGGGGGCTTTGAAGAAAGCGTTGGGAAGCCTCTGGCAAGAAACTCTAGTGGTTATTGCCACCGAATTTGGCCGGACGGTCAAAGTTAACGGCACTATGGGAACGGATCATGGTACTGGCACGGCTTTGTTCCTTGCTGGTGGTGCCTTAAAAGGTGGTCGGGTACTGGGTGACTGGCCCGGGCTTAAACCCTCTGAACTTTATGAAGGGCGGGATCTGATGCCGACCTCCGATGTTCGTAGCTGGATTGGCTCTGCCCTGCAACAGCACTGGAGTATGCCCGATCAGCAAATTACCAGCGTTTTTCCGGATCTGGCATTGGGTCAGAAGCCGTTAATCAGTTAGTTTTTTATGAAGGTTTATAAGATGAGGCAGCCCTCCCGGGTCGGGCGATATCGGGAGAAATATAACTCATAATCTCTGGTAGGGCTTCCATTGCTGTCCGTCATTCTGGTAAATCGTATTTTGCCAGAATGCAACCTGTGCCTCCACTGGGTTGCTGTTTCGGTTCCCCTGGGAGAATGAATTTCTTTACCTTCATTTTTCCATCTGGCTGATCTGGATGTCATCATCTGATCGTACAAATGCATTTTGCAGTATATATTGAACCATGGGTCGCACACCCAGAAGTTGAGACCTTCGTATCGTTCGAATTCATTTAGCGCCAAACTTCTTAAACTGGGTGTGTCTGCCAACACTAAAAGCTTGTGAAGATCATGAATGGCCAGCCATATATTTGGGATGCGCACCTCGCAACCACGTCTAATTGCAATTTCGGCATACTCCGTACAATTACCCGCTCTTTTCTTCGGGTCAGCAGAGTGCAAAAGGTTCAGTTTTTCATGCGTACAAGACAGACCTCTCAAATCGTTTATCACCCCGAAAGCTTTTTCACTATTATCAATGCGCAGTTGTTTCCTGGATGGGGAGGCAGTTCCATAAGACATGGAAAAGGTTTTGTTGGCTGATTTCAGTGAATCTTTAAAAAATAACCGGGCATAGGTTAATAGTTCTCGTGCATTGTCCTTCTCATTCATGATTCACCCCTGTTTGTATGCCTTAACGGTGACAGGCATGTCCATTGAAGAGTTTATCATCCATGCCTTTTGTCTGGTCGGTGACTTTTATCAATATCAAAAGGCGTATATAGCTGAATAAAAAAAATCCCGCATCAAAGGATGAGGGAAAATTGCAACGAACATTTCAACGGAAGTTTCAACATGCAGGGCGTTGGTGTGAACCAGCCCTGCCGGTCAGGAGAGACGTTACTGAGAACTGGCTTTTGCCTTGCGTGCTTCAATACGCTTTTGCAGGCGCTCAAACTTTTCAACAGGCATGCCGTTCTTTGCCAGCTGTTGTTCTTCCACCAGAGAGTCATCCTGAGTCACGATGGTAACGCTGTAACCGTTTTCTGTGCTGGTTACTTTGCCTAATTTAAGGTTTTCATTACCACGCATAATCAGTTTGGCTTTGGTAAGCGTTTCGATCTGGTCAGCAGTGAATTCTCTCTCCATCACTTTGTGACCAGCCTGGCCACGCTTGCCTTTGTGGCCACGAATGCCCTTGCTCGAGTGTCCTGCTTTGGCTTTGCGTTCGCTCCGGTTGGCGTGTCGCTCGGAGCGTTCACCGTTCTGGTATTTTTCCATCCGTTTTTCCATGGCCTGGTAACGCTCCAGAGGCATAGCATTTTTAGCCAGTTGCAGTTCTTCTACCAGAGAGTTGTCCTGAGTGACGATGGTGACGCTGTAACCGGTGTCAGTAGGTTTCACTTCATCAACCCGTACATTCGGGTTGCCCTGCATAATCAGTTTCGCTTCGGACAGAGTGCGTACCTGATCGGCAGTGAATTCTTTGTCCATATGTCCGGAGAGTCGGCTCATCATCATGCCTGCATGATGCCTGCCGCCTTTCATGCGGTGCTCGCGAACTTCGGAGTCTGACGCTTCACCGTACCATGCAAAAGCTGATGTGGTGGTGATCAGGCCTGCGGCGATAAAAGCGATGGATGTTTTTCTGTTCATGTACCCGTCCTCGTTTGTCTGGTTTACGCTTCTCATTAAAGCGTGGGGATGTCTCAGAAATATCCCTGCAGCGCGGTCAATTGTCGCAATTTGTATCAGCAGGCTGTGCTTTTTGTCAGGCTGATAATATTTGATACAACTTTCCTTAATCTGAGCCCGTATAATCGGGACAGGAGAAAGGTCAGTACAGTGGTTGTTAAACCTATGGCAGAACAACAGCATATTCTTGTGGTAGATGATCATGACGAAATTCGTGATCTGTTAGGGCGTTATTTAGGGCAGCATGGTTATCAGGTCAGCCTTGCTGACGGTGGTCAGCAGATGCGCAACGTGTTGTCGCAGACAACGGTGGATCTGGTCATTCTGGATATCATGATGCCGGAAGAAGATGGCCTGAGCCTGTGCCGTTATCTGAAAGATAAGGGTGGCCCACCGGTTATCATGCTGACAGCCCTGGGCGAAGAAACTGACACAATCGTTGGTCTGGAAATGGGGGCAGATGATTATATTTCCAAACCCTTCAGCCCCAGAGAACTGCTGGCCAGGGTAAAAGCAGTGATAAGACGAATGAGCGAGGTTCGTCCGCAGAAGCAGTCAGTCAATGAGCCTGAAAAAATGCGCTTTGAAGGCTGGACGCTGGACCTTAATCAGCATCAGCTGGAACGGCAGGATGGCCTGCTGGTGCCGCTCAGTACGTCTGAATTCCGCTTGTTGGCCGTCTTTTTAAATCACCCCAAAAAAGTATTAAGTCGTGATCAGTTACTGGATATGACCAAGGGGCGTGAAGCTCTGCCTTTTGACCGCAGCATTGATAACCAGATCAGCAGGCTGCGCAAAAAAATAGAAGAAGATCCCAGAAACCCCAGATTAATCAAAACCGTCTGGGGCGGGGGGTATTCGTTTACGGCCAGTGTGATTTCTTAAGAAAGACACCCGTAACGGTAAACCCGAGTTCAGGAAAAAGAATTTGATTAAACGCTTTAGCAAATTACGCTCATCACGTTTCTGGCCTGAAAGTCTGGCAAGCCAGATGATTCTTGTAGTGCTTTTGGGCATGGCACTGGCGCTGGCGATCAGTTTATGGATGGCAGGTGATGCTCATAAAGCAGCAGTGAATCGTATAAACCAGTGGATGCTGACCCGTCAGTCCGCCATCCTTGCGGAAGTGCTGGAAGCCAGTCCAGCCAGCCTGCACCAGCCAATTTTAAACACAACTCGCCGTGAAAATGCGTTTTTCCGTTTGTCCGACCAGAGTCTGGTACCGGCTGGTGATTATTCCCCTGAAGAAAAAATGCTGATTGATCGTATTGCCGGGGCTTTTGATGACCCGAAGCCGGGGCGACAGATAAGGGTAAACCTTGCCAGTGAACGATCTGAAGAAATGACACCTCCCCGCCGCTCAAGGCATTGGGAGGAGCGCAGAAGGGACAGGGATCATGACCGCTATAAAAGACGTCCTAACCTGTTGTTTCTTAATGTATCTATCCAGCTGGATGACGGGCAGTGGCTGAATATGCAGTCGTCAACACCAAAGGTTATGCCTCTGCTGGCGAAAAGAACGGCGTTTTTGATGGTGATATCGACATTATGTGTTCTGGCCGGAATTATCTTTATGGTGCGCCGCATTACCCGACCCATGCGAAAACTGTCGTCTGCTTCCCACCGGCTGGGTCTGGGTGAAAAAATCGACCCGCTTCAGGAGGAGGGACCTGAAGATATTCGCGAGTTGATCAGGGCTTTTAACCTGATGAATGAACGGCTGCAGCGGTTTGTGGCAGATCGTACCCGTATGCTGGCAGCCTTGTCCCATGACCTGAGAACGCCTATTACTTCCATGCGGCTGAGAGTTGAGTTGATGGAACCGGGACCGGACACGGATCAGCTGCTGGCCACCCTGGATGAAATGCACCAGATGTCGGAAGCCACTCTGGCATTTATGCGACAGGCTTCAGACAATGAACCCACCCGGGCAGTCGATGTGAATGCCCTGCTGGATAGCCTGTGTGAAGACTTACAGGATATTGGCCTGAATGTTCACTATCATGTTCACTACCAGGACGGACAGGAAGTGATTGCCCATTGTCGTCTGGTGAGTTTGAAGCGTGCAATGCGCAACCTGATAGAGAACGCGGTGAAATATGGTTCGGTTGCCCATGTGAGTCTGTCTGCAGGGCAGGAAAGCGCTCAGATACGGATACAGGACGAAGGGGATGGTATTCCTGAAGCGATGACAGAACGGGTATTTGAGCCATTCGTGCGGATGGAAGAGTCTAGAAACCGTGAAACGGGCGGTATTGGTCTGGGCATGTCCATTGCCCGCAACATCATCCATAGCCACGGCGGTGATATTCATCTGGAGAATAACGACCGTGGCCTGCTGGTGACCATTAATCTGCCGCTGACAAAGGCCGTTTAAATCCGGCGCACTTTAAACTTTCTGCCTTTGATCTTTCCTGTCTCCAGTCGGCTCAGAGCCTTGCGGGCCGACTCTCTTTTGATGGCAACATAAGCGACAAAATCAAAGACATTGATTTTTCCCACCTGATCTCCGGCAATGCCTGCATCGCCGGTCAGGGCGCCGAGGATATCGCCGGGTCTTACCTTGTGTTTGCGTCCGCCATCAATGGCCAGTGTCACCATGGGGGCTTTTGAGGCTTCTGTCTTCGGTTTTGGCAGGTGGCCGGGGTCCGATTCAGACAGCTCTGATTGCAGTATGTCTGCAATGCGTTCCAGCTTGTAGTGTTCTTTGGATGTGTAGAGGCTGAATGCCAGACCCTCTTTGCCTGCACGGCCTGTACGCCCGATGCGATGAACATGCACTTCGGGATCACGGCTGAGGTCGTAATTAATGACACAGGCCAGATCATCAATATCCAGTCCCCGGGCAGCGACGTCGGTAGCGATCAGGATGTTGGAACTTTGGTTGGAAAAGCGTACCAGCATCTGATCACGCTCTTTCTGATCCATATCGCCGTGGAGAACCAGAGGTTTGTATCCAAGATTGTACAGCTCTACCCCCACATCCCTGCACACCTGTTTGGTATTGCAGAAAATGACGCAGGAAGCTGGCTGGTGGTGTGCCAGCAGTTTGTGCAGAACATCGGGCTTTTCATGATGGTCCGCCTGATAGAAAGACTGAGCAATATGCTGGTGGCTATGTACGGACTCAACGGTGACTTCTTCCGGTTCATTCTGGAACCGGTCACTGAGCTGGCGAATACCTTTCGGGTAGGTCGCAGAGAACAGCAGGGTCTGACGATAGCCGGGTGTGTGGTCGATGATGTTTTCAATGGCATCAATGAACCCCATATCCAGCATACGGTCGGCTTCGTCCAGTACCAGTGTGCTGACTTTTTCAAGGGAGAGTGTGCGTTTACGCAGGTGATCCTGAATACGCCCCGGTGTTCCCACCACAATATGAGCGCCATGAGCCAGAGAGCCTATCTGTGGCCCTATGGGTTGACCACCGCAGAGTGTTACAACCTTTATGTTCTGCTGATAGCGAGCCAGCCTGCGAATTTCGTTCGCCACCTGTGTCGCCAGCTCCCGGGTTGGGCAAAGTACCAGAGCCTGACAGCCAAAAAAGCGCTGACGGATTTTAGTCAGCATAGGGATACTGAACGCTGCCGTTTTACCGCTACCGGTTTTAGCCTTGGCAATCAGGTCTTTGCCGTCAAGCGCCAGGGGCAGGCTTTGCTGCTGAATGGGGGTCATCTCCCGATAGCCAATGCTTTGCAGATTGGTTAACAGGGCGGGAGGAAGCGGTAAGTTGGAAAACAGGGCCTGACTCAAGTTGGACTCTTTGTTCTGATGATAAAGCCAGCCAGTATAACAGAGCGCCGCTGCAACTGTGCTCAGTGAAAATTCGCATTAGCATGGTGGAAGCTGGGGGGATTTATGCTGGCAAGTGTCGCCAAACTTCATGGACACGAGAGGAAGCCTTATAAGTGTTCATGGAATCGACGCACTGTCATTTTCATGAACCACTGAACAAACTATTCTTGTGTTCATGAAATCGACATACAGTTATTTCCATGAACAATCTTTATGGGCGATCAAGGAGCTGCCCACCCGTGATTCCGGGGTAACACTGCGCTAATTTCGAAATAATTCAGAGTGCGTACCCAAACGCTCAAAAATAATTTCTTCGCCCTTCACTATGTAAATCAACAACCAGTCGGGTTCGATATGGCACTCTCTGTAATCTTTATAATTTCCGGTTAAAGAATGATCTCTGTGTTTTGGGGCAAGCGGCTTTTCTTCAATAAGCAGATCGGTAATATCTTTTAATTTTGAACAATCCTTACCCTGCTTTTTTGCCTTTTTAACGTCTTTCTTAAACTGTTTTGTACTGACGGGCTTTAACATCTTTAAATGCCGAGGTCATCGTACATATCCTGTGCATTTTCGTAGTGAGTTAAGCCCACACCTTTCTCTGTGTCTTCAAAGGCTTTCAGGGTTTCTTTATTTGGTATCCTGACTTCAAACGGCAAACCGTTACACATTTCTACTTGCTTGTAAAACATGGTGATTGCTTGAGTAGTGTTCAAGCCTAGTTTCCGGAATATGGCTTCTGCTTGTTCTTTCAGTTCAGGCTCTACTCTTGCTCTGACTACTGCGCTCTTACTCATCTTTAAGTACCTCTATGCGTCTTGCTGTTCCTTACAATGTAATCGTAGTCCATTTGGGACACAATACAACGTAACATAAACCGGGTAGCCGGGGTCCTCTGTGTCAGAAAGGCTGTCAGATAGACCTGATGATTCAGACCAGACATCGTCTGTATGTTTGCGAGTGCAAGCTGCTGGCTGGCAAAGTTCAGAAAACCATCATTCAGGACGTTAAGCAAAAAGTGTCGAGGTTAGCTCGTGATAGCGCTATGTCAAACGCTCTCCGACACTGATGTATAGGAGGGTGTATAAGAAGGATGCACTGCCAGAAGGGCGAAAGCCCTTCCGGCAGGCAGTACTCAATGCACTGGAGTTTGGTGTAGGAGGTAACCAGCCTCCCCTCGCAGTGATTTCAGGGTACACCGGTATTTTCCTGATCGGAATAAGGGATATACGTATTAATTATTTCAATAATGCTCTTAAGAACTGACAACACCAGTCGTTTTCTCAATTAGTACATGATTTCAATGAATGCGACCTTCATGTACCCGGACACAAAGTATTTCGAAAGCGTAATGCTAGATCCTGTTAAGATGTACTGGAGTAGGTAATGATCACCATTAACTCAAATGCTTCTGCCATGATGGCGCAGAACAACCTGTTTAAGTCCCAGGCCGCCCTGACCGGCAACATGCAGCAGCTGTCTACCGGCCTGCGCATCAACTCCGCTTCCGACGACGCTGCGGGTCTGCAGATTTCCAATCGTATGGAAACGCAGATGAACGGTCTGTCCGTTGCTCAGCGCAACGCGAACGACGGTATCTCCATGGCTCAGACTGCTGAAGGTGCCATGACCGAGAACACCACCATTCTGAACCGTATGCGTGATCTGTCTTTGCAGTCTGCTAACGACACCAACACTTTGGAAGATCGTCAGGCGATGCAGAAGGAAGTAAAGTCTCTGGTAGAAGAAGTGGATCGTATTGCTGAGACTACTAACTTCGCTGGTATTAACCTGCTGGATGGTTCTGTTAGCAAAGAGAACGGTGGCCTGTCATTCCAGATCGGTTCCAATGCTAATGAAACCATCGAGTTTAGTATTGCTGATATGTCTGCTTCTGCACTGGAAGGTGAAGTGGTAACTAACGTTGCTACCTTTGAAGCTGCTGAGGTGACTGCTCTTCTGACTCAGGTAAACCCGGATGGTACTCCAGGTAATGATGGTGATGACGTAACCATTAACTTTGATGGTGAAGCTGTAGTTATTGACGGTGTTGAGGAAGGTGATACTGAATATACTGCAGAGACTCTGGCCAGTGCGATTAACAAAGGTATCGCTGATGCCAGTATCTCTGGTGTGACTGTTCATGAATCTGAAGGTGCGTTCTCTATCGTATCTGATGAAGAAGGTGTCGTGATTACTGGCGACCTGACAGGAACAACTGCCGAAAACAAGCAAACTCTGAGCCTGAAAGATATCGATATTACTTCTACTCTGGGTGCTCAGCAGGCTGTTCAGATTCTGGACGGTGCTCTGGCTCAGGTTGATGACCAGCGCGCCAACCTCGGTGCCGTCCAAAACCGCCTGGAATCCACCATCTCTAACCTGTCCAACATCGAAGAGAACCTGGGTGTTGCCCAGTCCCGCATCCTGGACGCTGACTTCGCTTCCCAGACTGTGGAGATGACCTCTAACCAGATGCTGATGCAGGCAGGTACTTCTGTTCTGGCACAGGCTAAAGGCATGCCACAGTACGCGACCATGCTGCTGTAATTTCACTTTTAAAAGTGATTGTGAAAAGGCGAACTTTATGTTCGCCTTTTTGTTATGTGCTTCCCTGCCCTGTATTCCGATGCGCCCAGAATTGAGAAGGGCTGTTTCTCTATACCTGCTAAGGTGTAATGGGGCTGGCGTTCGGTCATTAAACATTACGGACAGCGGTAGCTCAATAGATCTGGCCATTGACCGACACATTTACAGAGTGATCATCAGGAAAACAACATGTCTCACCCCCCTTCGGAAGATGAAGCACCTACGGTTGACACAGAACTGGGAGCGACCCGCTGGCTTATTGGTTTTGTGTCGGGGGTCTTATTGCTGGGAATCACCCTGTTTGTTCCTGCTCCGGAAGGTATGAGTGACCCTGCCTGGCGCTGCGCTGGCCTGGCGATGATGATGGCGGTGTTCTGGTCCACTGAAGCTCTGCCAATACCTGTCACTGCACTGTTGCCATTGCTGCTGGCACCGTTACTGAACCTTTCCGGTCTCGACAAGGTGGCTGCTCCTTATGCTCATCCGGTCATTTTTCTGTTTATGGGCGGGTTTATACTGGGGCTGGCCATGGAGCGCTGGAACCTGCACCGACGCATTGCCCTGCATACCATGCTGGCCTGCGGTACCGGAGAGCGACGTCAGGTGACAGGGTTTATGGTGGCTACGGCGTTTATCAGCATGTGGGTTTCCAATACCGCTACTGCCATTATGATGTTGCCGATCGGCATGTCGGTCATTGCCATGATGCGGGATCACCACCAGAATCAGGGTGAATTTCCCGGCGCACTGTTACTGGCGATTGCTTATGGCGCTTCCATCGGCGGCTTTGCCACTTTGATTGGCACACCGCCTAATGCATTGCTGGCTGCCTTTTTGCAGGAACAGTATGGCATTGAGCTGGGTTTTGCCCAGTGGTTGATCATTGGTGTGCCGACCAGTGTGTTGATGCTGATAGTGACTGGCTGGTGGCTGAGTCGTGGCGGCTACAACCTGCGTACGGAAGACAACGAAACGGTAAGGCATTCCCTGAAACAGCAGCTGACTGAAATGGGGGGGCTTTCGCGAGCTGAAAAGGCAGTTGCCACTATTTTCCTTCTGACGGCAGCTGGCTGGATATTCCGACCATTAATTCTTCGGCATTTTCCCGGTATTCCTCTGACAGACACAACAATTGCCCTGTGCGGTGCCATTGCCCTGTTTGTTATACCGGTACGCTGGAAAAATTTGGCGTTTCTGATGGGATGGAAAGATATTCAGCGACTGCCCTGGGACGTTTTATTGCTCTTTGGTGGAGGCTTGAGTCTGGCAGCGATGATCCGCAAAACCGGCCTGGCTGAATGGATCGCCGGAAATATGAATATCCTGGAAGGTATGCCTTTATTAATGGCGATCGGGCTGGTGGTGACGGTGATTATTTTCCTGACTGAAATTACCAGCAATACTGCTACCACGGCTGCCTTTCTGCCCCCGCTGGGCGCCCTTGCTGTTTCGCTGGGGATGGACCCGCAGATGCTGGCCATACCGGCTGCCATTGCAGCCAGCTGTGCCTTTATGCTTCCTGTTGCGACACCACCAAACGCGATCGTGTTTGGTTCCGGTCTGTTGTCGATCCGGCAGATGGTACGCAGTGGCCTGATTCTCAATCTTGCCGGAATAGCGATCATTACTGGTTTATGTTCGCTTCTGGTCGGTAAGATTTTTTAAAGGGTGAGATAGTACAGGTAGCCTGCCATGCCTGCCCAGCTCAGGCCAAGCAATACCCAGGGTAATTTGCTTTGTCGGTAAACGACAGCGGTTGTTGTCTCGGTGATTTTTTCAACGACAGGTTCGCTTTCCTTGTGGCGTTTAATCGTCTTCAGACGTCGATCCAGTTCCCGTGCTTTAGCTTTCTGCTGTTTTTTGTACTGGTCAATGCCTTTCTGGATGCCCATGGCAATCAGGCGGGTCTGTTCCTTGGTCTGTCCGGGTTTCTGGGTAGCCCTGGCAATCTTTAACGCTTCTTCTCTGGTTTCAGCAGAAACTGCCGGTTTTTTTGTGGTTTTAGCCATAAGTCTGTTGGAGTTACCTGGTAATGGTTTTGTAGAGGCTGAATCCCCGGGCCTGATAGTTCGCCAGAGCGTCAGGGTGATCCTTTGAACAGGTGTTGACCTGCACCCGCTGAGCGCCCCATTGCCAGGCCGCCTCAATGGCAAAGCTCAGAAAGCCTCCACCATACCCACGGCCAACAAAACGGCTGGCCAGACCAAAGTAGTCAAGCTCGACGACATTGTCTTCATTTTTGCTCAGTTCAAAATAACCGGCGGGACTGTCATCGACGTAAGCGATCCAGGTTCGACGATCTGGAGCTTCTGCATAAGCCTGCCATTGCTCATCATCCCAGCTCAATTTGTCGGTCCAGTCCCAGTGGCATCCTACAAACTGGTAGAAAAAACGGTTGATTTCAAACTGTTTCTCAAGGCATTCACGAATCTTGAAGCGAGCACCGGACAGAGGTTTTTTTACATGCTCATGCTCATGCTCCATAGCCAGATACCAGATGGTGAAAGGAACTTGGGTCGATGTCATAGAAGATTTCAGGGGCTACAGCTAAAGGTGGGAGAGTATCCTTGAAATCAGGGCAGGTTCCAAGTGGCGGGACGCACCCGCCCCTTTATTATCTCTTTACCTTCAGCTTTGCCATTGGACAGCTCTGAAAACCGGCATTAACGACAAAATGTCCGCAAATCAGGTAAAACAGACTCATTACCGCCAGCATGACTGAAAAGGAGTTCACCATCACAGTCAGACTCCAGAAACCTTTAAACAGGAACAGATAAATGCCGAACAGGTAAGGCACATAGCTGCAGCGGTGCATAATCCGGGTCAGTAATTGCTTTTTTGGGTTGATTGTTTCCCCTCTGGCGAGCTGAATGTTCAACAGCAGAACCAGGGCAGAGAGAGCCGCCAGTGTGGCGATATTGAAGTCCATCAGAGCCCAGCCCCGGGTCAGAAAGGAGGTAGCAGAAATAACCGTCAGCAGACAAAGCAGTGCAACCGCTTTGGGAGCATACTTCATAAAGGTGTCATTGCTGCTGGTCGTGTTGTTTAGTGATGTGTTCATGGCGACCTCTCCTTTACAGATGACAACAAAAGCTAATGTCTATATTGACATTTATACCCTTGTGTCAGGTGTAAGGAATTGACGCTGAACAATAAAATAGTGGAAAGCCGAAATAAATGTCAGTTGTCGTAGAAGATCTGATCTAGCGCCTTTACATGCACCTGACCTTCCTCGGGATAAACGACGGTGTCATTCTGGTCGCGCTGACCGATAATCAGGTAACGACAGATGCCTTTAGAATGGTTAAGCAAGGCGTGCCCCCGGTCATCACCGGGCATAAAGCAGACATAGTCGCCAGCAATCATGTGAATGCACTCCTCGCCGTGCAGGAGGGTACATTCGCCTTCAACGATGAACAGATGCTCTTCTTCTGCGGTGTGAAAGTGCAGTGGCGTTGACTGTTTGCCCGGTTCAAGCTCCTGCATGCGGGTGGCAATGGCCAGTCCGCCTGCGCTGTCGCTCAGGCATTTGCTACGAACACCATACTGTTCACCATGAGTCCATTCGTCCCATTCGATCTCGTCAATATTGATCAAAATCTTAACTCTCTGCAGGTTGGTAGGCGATGGCGTAGAGTTTCATATCAATGCCACACTCAAGCGATGTCAGCTCAGACAGTTGTTGTTTTTGTGACGGCTTTACATGCCAGTAGTGCGGTGTCATGGCCAACAGGTCAAGAATTAACTCTGACGAATCCAGTTTCATTGTACCTGTCACAGAACCTTTTTCCAGCAGGCTGAAATGCTCTGGCAACTGGCTGACCAGCTTGTCTACCGGATAGGGGCGAACTTCCTCATAGATAACCTGGCGCAGTGCATACAGGTGTTGTTCCCCTGGTGCCAGAACCAGGACTTTGCCACCAGGCTTGAGAACCCGGCTGAACTCTTTCCAGTCACAGCGGGAAAATACACTGATAATGACATCAACCTGATTGTCCGTAACAGGAATGTCATTAACACTGGCAACCAGCCATTGAATGTCTTTGCTGCGACGGCAGCAGGCATGAATGGCAGGCTTGGATATATCAAAACCGCAGACCGATGCCTGTGGAAAAGCGTCGTGTAACAGGGCGGTGTAATAACCTTCGCCACAACCGGCGTCCAGAATTACGGGATGTTCAACGCCGTTCACTGCTGTCCGGGTGGCTTTTGACAGGGCGTCTACAACCGGCTGATAACAACCGCTGTCCAGAAAACGATGACGCGCCTGCACCATCTGCTTGTCATCTCCCGGGTGTTTACTGCGCATTTTATGGCTGGGCAGCAGGTTCAGATAACCCTGACGGGCGCGGTCGAAACGGTGATTGTTGGTACATGCAGCCCCGTTGTCTAACTGTTGTAAAAGCTGCGAGCAGACGGGGCATTTCAGGTTGGCAGGCATGTCGGTAGTCAAGTGCAGATTGTGAAAGGGCAGCCAGTGTACTGGTTTTTAAGGTCAGTTTCCTGCTTTTGCTTATTTCAACTATTCGCTTATTTCAACAAGGGATGCCCTTCGGGCAGCTGCCGTGAAATCCACAAAGCCAGTTTGTGTTTCATGTTCGGTTCGGATTCCTGTCCCTTGACCAGAGGTTGAATCAACTTGTCGTGTACCAGCAGGCGGTAAAGGTACTCGATTTTCTGGCGGGAAGAATCCGTTTCTTCAAACTTACCGGCTTTGCGCTTTTCAACATAGATGGCACCAATTCGCAGTGCTTCACGGACCAACTCGGTTTCGTTCTTAATTTTTTTCAACGCTCGTGCCTCGCAGTTATAAATGCTGATTTTTTTCAGAATAAGAGTACTCCTGCAGCGGGTCAAAGAAAAAAACGATATGAACATATCTGTCTATGCACATTACGCATTGCTGAATAGCCTGAAGATCGCCTCAGGAGATGATGTTAGCCGCTTGTGGCATCTCGGCAGCATCTGACAAAAGCTGAACTCGTTGTGCTGATAGGTTCAGGTATTAAAGTTGTTTTTGGCAGGGCTGTATAAAACATGGGTATTGCTATTTCGTAGAAATGTTTAAGCAGCTGCCTTGCTGTTTGAATATTATATACATCTCTTGATTTGATGAATAAGTTCAAAGAATTTGATGCTTTCTGCAGAGGTTTTTAGTGCTCTTCTCGCTGATTTTATTGAATTTTATAGGGTTGATTAGAAAATGTCTTAACGTTGACTTGAGTCACAAAAGTCATCATTTTGGAAGAAAAGCCCACATGGGTGTTGCAGGTTGACTTTGAAGTTGTACATAACTCGAAAAGTTTCAATGAATTGGCAAGTCATTTCTTCACACAGAAAGGAATACAATGGACTTCACTCGATCTGCGTTTTTAACAGGGGCAGGGGCCTTATTGACGGCAGCCGCCCTGTCTGTACAAGCTGCTACAGCGGTTCAGGCACAGCCAAATATTGTGTTTATCTTCTCAGATGATCACTCTACACGAGCAATCAGCTCCTACGGCTCTGACCTGGTACCGACTCCAAATATCGACCGGATCGCGAAAGACGGCGCCCTGTTCCAGAACTCCTTTGTTGCTAACTCTATCTGTCAGCCAAGCCGTGCTACCGTAATGACCGGTAAGCACTCTCATATGAATGGTGTGATAGACAACACTTCTCGCTGGAATACAAATCAGACTATTTTTCCCAAGCTGATGGAAGAGGCAGGCTATCAGACAGCTCTGATCGGTAAGTGGCACATGCAGCCAACGCCAGTGAATGAGTTTGGTTACTCTACCGTACTGAAGGGTGCGGGTGGTCAGGGAACGTTCTATCAGCCTGAGTTTATTAACAACAAAGGTGAAAGCTACACAGTAGAAGGTTATTCCGCAGACATTATCAGCGACAAGTCTATTGAGTGGCTGGAAAATACCCGAAACGACGACCAGCCTTTCCTGCTGAAAGTTCAGTACAAAGCTCCCCATACACCTCGCCGCCCATCACTTGAACATCTGGAAACCTTTAAGGATCATGTGTTTCCGGAGCCAGAAACATTGCATGACGATTACTCCACCCGTGGTGATCATGCAGAAGAAGCCTGGATGGAACTGTATGGTATGACCCATGAGGGTATTAACGCCTTCCCTCCAGTTGCTACGACCCCGGAACGTGCAAAAATCCGCGAAGACTGGTTTGCCAGCATGAACAAGCACCAGCGCTGGGCGCATGACGACTGGATGAACCGCATGACTGAAGAGCAGCGTCAGGCATGGCACGATGCTTATGACGATATGAATGCGGAATACTGGGAAAAGATTCAGACCGAGCCTTATAAGCGTTTATACAGAAAGCTGACCCCTGAAGAAAAAATGCCCCGTACGAGCATGATGTATCAGCGCTTTATGAAAGAGTATGCTGCAACGGTTGTCAGTATGGATGACAGCATTGGTCGTATTCTTGACTGGCTGGAAGAAAACGACGTGGTCGATAACACCATTGTTGTTTATAGCTCTGACCAGAGCTTCTTTATCGGTGAACACGGCTGGGCTGAAAAGCGTTATATGTATGAAGAAGGTCTGAAAATGCCATTCATCATTAGCTGGCCTGGTAATATCGAGCCGGGGTTAAGACCGGATGCAATGATCCAGAATATCGACTATGGTCCGACATTTATGGACGCTGCGGGACTGAAGGCTCCTGAGGAAATGCAGGGGCTTTCTTTCCTGGATGTTCTGAAAGGTGATATGACCGATGAGCAGTGGCAGGAAGGTCGCTCCCGTATTTACTACCACTACTATATGCAGGGCGCTCATAACGTTCCTCGTCATGATGGTGTTCGTACGGAAGATTACAAGCTGATTCACTTCTATTCAGAAAACGACGGCAAAGGCCTGTTCGAAATGTACGACCTGAATACTGATCCGTATGAGATGAATAATATCTTTGAAAACCCTGAGTACAAAGAAGTTCGCGAAGCTATGATGAAAGAGCTGGAAGCTGCTCGCGATGAGTACGAAGTACCTGAAGATGTTTACGTTGCTCCATACCCTTACATGAACGCGAAAGAACGTAAGCGTTTAGGTTACAACCGCTAAAACAGCTTTATCTGTTGCTTCCTGAACCGGGGGGGGGCTTCCTCCCGGTTTTTTGTTTTTATAAATGCAGAGGCAAGGTGCATGTTATGCACCTTGCCGTTGTTGGTTACAGGTTGAGTTGCTGTACAACATAGTCGATATCTTTATCGCCCCGTCCACTCAGGTTGACCAGAATACTCTTGTCTTTTGACAGTTCAGGTGCCAGCCTGATGGCTCCCGCAACGGCATGAGCACTTTCCAGCGCCGGGATAATGCCTTCTTTTCTGGATAGAGTCATAAAAGCATCCAGACACTCCTGGTCTGTGGCGCTTTGGTAGCTAATACGGCCAATGTCTTTTAAATAGCTATGCTGTGGTCCAACACCGGGGTAATCGAGACCAGAGGCGATGGAGTGTACGGGTAAAGGCTCGCCAGCATCATCTTGCAATACATAGCATTTGAAGCCGTGTACGGCACCGGGTTTGCCCAGTGTTAATGTGGCTGCATGATCCGGAGTGTCCAGCCCCCTGCCAGCAGGCTCTATACCAATAATATTAACGGACTCATCTTTCAGAAAGGCTGTAAACAGCCCGATAGCGTTACTGCCACCACCAACGCAGGCCATCAGGTAGTCTGGCAGGGTGCCGGTCATTTCCTGAAACTGATCACGAGCTTCCTCGCCAATAATCTGCTGAAAATCACGAACCATCATTGGGAATGGGTGTGGGCCGACAACAGAGCCAATAGCATACAACTGACTTTCAGGATCCCGGAGGTAAGCTTCGAAGGCGCTGTCTACAGCATCTTTCAATGTTCTGGTGCCTCGGGTAACGGCGACAACCTTGCAGCCCAGTATTTTCATGCGGGTAACATTCGGGGCTTCTTTTTCAATATCGATCTGCCCCATATGAATTTCACAGTTAATGCCAACCAGAGCGCAGGCTGTCGCCATAGCTACGCCGTGTTGGCCTGCACCGGTTTCGGCAACGACTTTCTTCTTGCCCATATATTTGGCAAGCAGCGCCTCGCCAATAGCGTGGTTTATTTTGTGAGCGCCAGTGTGGTTCAGGTCTTCACGCTTCAGGTAGATTTTTGCACCACCTAAATGATCTGACAGCCGCTTGGCATAAAAGACAGGACTTGGACGACCGACGTAGTGTTTGTAGAGATCAAGCAGCTCTTTGCGAAATTCAGGATCGTTACGAATTTCTCTGTATGCGCTTTCAACATCGGCAATGGCTTTTTCCAGGGCAGGAGGAACCATTGCACCGCCATAGTCGCCAAAATAACCATGGTCGTCTGGCATGGGGGCAAATTCTGTTATTTTGCTCACGTCGCTTACCTTGCTTGCTTGTTTATTATTGAACGAGTAGTGATTTTTATTCGAATAGTGCCAGTATTGCTGCGCTTTTGTAAGTATGCAGGACAGGCTGGTGCGTATGTTCTCTCCAGTGACTATTGCCCGGATGATCGCAATGGCTGAGCAGTTAATGAGCCGGGAAGGTTTTGCGTTTGCTGATTTCTGTAAGCTGATTTCCAGAAGGATAATGACTATAAGCCGCCCACGTTTGTACTGCACTATGGTTCCTATTACGCTATCCGGGCTGTTGTCTGGTTACCGATAAGGGAGCTGGCTGCTGATGAGCTGTTGTCGTATTACGACGGGCATGACCATAACTTCGATTTCCTGACCTGCAGTTATTTCGGATCAGGGTACCGAACGGTTATTTATGACTACGACCACGACAAGGTGGTGGGGTATCCCAGTATTCGCTGGATGATTTGTCCATTTCAGTGAACCTGATTCTGCCTCGCCCGAGAGAAACAAAACTTCAGTACTATTTTGATGTTGAGAAGCAGGCGGTTATCGGTCAGGTCAATGAGTTGAGTCTGCGTAACACTATTTTCAGAGCCTTACAGGCTCTGGGTGATGAGAGCAGTATTGAACTGTTGTTGCATATTGCCCGAAATCATCTTTGCTTCCGAACACGGGGGCTGGCCTGGGAGACTGTGCTGGCTATGGAGACAGGAGGAGCAGGCTTTTACTCTCAGGCTATGAACGACCGGCATCCTTATGTGCAGGAAGTCGTTCGGGAATCAATTCATCGCCAGCAGGCGGTGTCGATTTAAGGTGTAGCGATTTAAGGTGTAGCATCGTCTGAATACTGCATTACATGTAGGCAAACAGGAGTACATGTGATGAAAACTCAAGCAGTAAAGCAGCGTAAAGCGTTTGTTAAACTGGATGAACAAGTCAGCTTGGCCAGCTCTTATAAGAGAGTGGTTAAAACCGCTGTCCAGGGTCGTGAATTAGGCTTTGGTTGTCATCTTCGTCAGTGAAAAGCAGGGGTTTTTTAATTAACATTCCTCCATATGCACCCCGGTTTCCGGATCGGGACTTTTTTTATCGTGAAAATTTTTCATCACCAAGGGTGACGAAAAAAATTTCTTGCGCTCATGGCTGTTTATAAAGTATTGAATTAATTCCCCCTGGTATGAACAGGAACCCTGTTTAAAGCTAATTCTGATTGCCAGAATGGTTTTTTAGCTTAGTATTGTCTTAAGGATTGAACTTAGCGGGTAAGGAGTAGTCTAACGCCCAAGAATCACACTTTTTTCAGCGTTTTCTGGAATGGTGTGGGTTCCTTGAGCCAATTGGGAAGTTAAATAATGTCTAAAAGATCAATCTCTCTCATTGACGACCGTAATCAGAATAAAAACACTGAAGATTCTGCATCCATTGAAGAGCAAGTTGCTGAATTTCTGAAGTCCGGAGGCAAAATTGAGCAAATCGCTTCCGGGGTGAGTGGTATGGAAAGTATGGCTACCCGTCAGCCAAAATCCCTGCAGAAAAGCAGTCGTAAAAGCAAGAAAAGTTAAGATCAGGGTTTAAAATGGTTAAGAGAGCCAGCTTCAGGCTCTCTTGGTTTTTTACCGTGAAAAAATGTTTCTTGCGCTCATGGCTGTTTATATTCCTGAATGATTAAAGCGATCTGTTCCACTTTATGCTTTATTTCTGACTCACTGCTATTAGCGAACCCTAGTGCCAATCCATACTTTTCCGGTTTTCCAAGGTAGTACTGGCTTAGTCTGGAGCAGTAGATTCGCTTTTTTAGTAGTTGGCTGACGATTGATTCTTCACAAATATCAGCTATGAACTCAAGTACCAGATGCATACCTGCACCCTGTGCATGGACTTTGCACCAGGGTTTTAACAATTCACAGGCGTTCAGCATGGTGTCCAGTTTTCTGGCGTAAAGTACTCGCATGCGTTTCAGATGGTTGCTGAAATAACCCTGCTGGATAAAGGCGGCTGTCGTTGCCTGAATATGTACAGGCGTTTCACCGCTATGTTCCATTTTGGCCTTGGTAAACACATCGGTCAGGCTGGGGGGCAGGATCGTATACCCCAGGCGCAGGGCCGGGAACAGTACCTTGCTGAACGAGCCGATATAAATCACCCTGCTGTTTTCGCAGAGCCCCTGCAATGAGGCAAGTGGCCGGTTCTGATAGTGGTATTCGCTGTCGTAGTCATCTTCCAGTATCCAGCTGTTATGAGTGGTAGCCCAGTTGAGTAGCTGGGTTCGCCGCTGTAACGACATGACATTACCCAGAGGATAATGGTGGGCGGGGGTTACATAAACGAGCTTTGGAGGAGGATGCAGCTGTTCAAGTGCGCTGACAACAACGCCCTGTTCATCGACTGGTAAAGGTATTATGTGGGCGCCTGTTGCATTGATGGCCCGCTGGGCGCCAATGTAGCCGGGATTTTCCATGGCGACGGGATCGCCGGGGTTTAAAAACAGACGGGCGCATAAATCCAGAGCCTGCTGTGCGCCCTGGGTAATAACGACATGGTCAGGTTCGCAACGAACTGCCCTGGAGCTTCGGACATAATCGGTTATTGCCTCTTGCAGTTCGGGTAGCCCCTGAGGGTATTGAAACCCCATGAGTTCTGTCAGTCCTGCCTGGGGAATAGAGTTTGAAACTTTATTCCATAATTTTGCAGGAAACGCTTTCAGATCAGGGATGCCTACAGTGAAGCCCTGGTTCGAACCCATTTCGCGTATGTTCTCGCCTTTTATAACGTCTGCGTAATTCGACAATTCAATGGTCTGTAATGGCTGTCGTGCAGAAGAGGGCTGTGTATCTGCCTGAAACCAGGCTTCCGGTAATTCTTCGGTGACAAAGGTGCCTGAGCCGGATTTTGATTCCAGATAACCTTCTGCGATCAACTGCTCATAGGCTGCAATCACGGTATTTCTGGCAATACCCAGTTGTCTGGCCAGATTGCGACTGGATGGCAGGCGAGTTCCGGGGCTGAGAAGCCGGTTAAGAACCCGTTGCCTGATGGTCTGGTAAAGCTGGTCGAACAGCGGTGTCCCGCAATCACTGTCCAGCTTCAGCTCGGGCATTTCTACCAAAGGCATTCTCATTAAGTGGTTCTGTCTGTTTTTTGAAAATGGTTCTACGGGAGGAGCCATTATGCGCTTAGTCTGTAAGGGATTCCAGAGGAGGCGTTATGAAGGCACTGGCAGAAACAGATAAAACAAAATTAAAAAGGGGGTCGAAAAGGGCATGCTTCGACCGGGAACAGCTGTACGCGATTTTTGATGAGGCGCATGTTGTCCACGTAGGCTTTGTCGTGGATGAGCAGCCTTATGTGATACCCACGCTGGGCTGGCGGATGGGCAATCAGCTTTATATTCACGGCAGCAATGGTAGCCGGATGATCAGGGCCTTGTGCAGTGGCGTTGAGTGTTGTGTGTCAGCAACGCTTCTGGACGGGATGGTGTTGTCTAAATCCGCTTTTCATCACAGTGCTAACTATCGATCCGCTGTCGTATTTGGGCGATTTCGTGAGGTGAAAGAGGTTGATTACATTGAGAGCAGCCTTTACTGCCTTCTTGAGCATATTGCTCCGGGGCGATGGGAAGAGGTTCGTCCTCCATCTGAACAGGAACTGAAGGCAACGACAATATTGGCGATTGAGCTGGAAGAGGCATCGGTGAAGATAAGAACCGGACCTGCTGAAGAAGCTCCGGGCGACGAAGCGCTGCCTGTCTGGTCTGGTGAAATGAGAATCAGGCAGCAGGTCAGTGAGATGGTGGCAGACAGGAACGCTGAAGCATTCCGGACGCCGGATTACAGTGATGCGTGGGGAACGCGCTGGGAGGTGAAGAGCAGTTAGTTTGATCGGATGATATTGGAGTGGGAAGGGCGATTGGGAAGTCGCCCTTCCGTGGGGAGTTTTGTGAAATATGGTTGAGTACTTACAGCCTGCTGGAAAAGTAATTGACCAGAAGGTGTACAACCACCGTTTGAGCAGGTTTCCAAAAAACTGTACTGGTGCCTCCGGAAACAGGTTGTAAGTAAAGCTGGCGATACCGGAAACGACAGAAGGGGCAGGCGGGGAAAGAAAACCCTTCAGTATTTCATTTGTTTTTTTGTACGTCAGTACGCATATGTTCGTCTGTTCCTTTGTATCAGGGGCTTTAGAATACCGGTGCTTCATGGACGAGTGTATGCCTTCCGATTGAGAGAGAAAAAAATTCAATCCGCATTCGTCTTGTTTGATAGCGATTCCCACCTGAGTGAGTCACATGCTGGACAGCATTCAACGTTATTTTGAATTTGACCGATTCGAAACCAACTTCCGAACAGAAATCATGGCAGGCCTGACGGCCTTTCTGGCCATGTCCTACATTCTGAGCGTAAACCCTGCCATTCTGGGCAATACTGGTATGGACAAGGGTGCAGTGTTTACGGCAACCGCTCTGTCAGCGGCATTCGCCTCTTTGATTATGGGTGTCTTTGCTAAATACCCCATTGTTCTTGCTCCGGCCATGGGCATGAATGCCCTGTTTACTTACGGTACGGTTATCGCTCTGGATATTCCGTGGGAAACGGCTCTGGCGGGTATTTTTGTTGCAGGTAATATCTTCTTCCTGCTGTCGGTTACAGGTGTCCGTGAAAAAGTGATTCAGTCGGTGCCAGCCGATATGAAATATGCGGTGACGGCTGCGCTGGGCTTCTTTATCTGTTTCATCGGTTTAAGAAATGCAGGCATTATTGCGGCAAACCCGGCCACTCTGGTTCAGCTGGGGGATGTCACCTCGCCTTCTGTTCTGCTTGCGCTGTTTGGCCTGGCTCTGACCATTTTCCTGATCGCCAGAGGGGTCAAGCTGGCGGTATTCTTCGGGGTTATGGTAACAACCCTGGCCGGTGTTGCTGTTGGCCTGAACCCGATGCCGGAAGCGATTATCTCTGCACCACCCAGCCTGGCACCAACCTTTGGTGCAGCCATCACCAATCTGCCCAATATCCTCACTCTGGAAATGATCGTTGTGGTCATCACTTTTCTGTTCATCGACTTTTTTGATGCGGTGGGTACCATCATTGCGGTTTGTAATGGTATTGGCGTGACCGACAAAGAAGGTAACATTCCCAATGTAAAACCTGCTCTGTTTGCTGATGCGGCGGGTACGGTTGTTGGCTCTGTCCTGGGTACCAGCAGTGTCACCTGTTACTCTGAGTCTGCTGTTGCCGTTGGTACGGGCGGTCGCACCGGCTTTACTTCTGTTACCACTGCAGCCTGTATGCTGCTGGCTCTGTTCTTCTTTCCGCTGATTGCCATGTTTACTACCGTCAGCACCTCTCCGGCACTGATTGCTGTGGGCGTGTTTATGGCCAGTAGTCTGCATCATATTGACTGGTCGAAGATGGAAATCAAGATTCCTGCATTCTTCACCATTATTATGACTATTTTGTCGTATAGCCTGGTAGACGGTATCGCCTTTGGTTTTACTCTGTACCCCATTTCCATGATTGCCCAGGGGCGTGGTCGAGAAGTGACTCCTACTATGTATGTTCTGTCGGCTATCTTCGTTACTTACTACTTCTTCCTCTGACTGTTTTCCCCTCTGGCCGGTTCCTCCTCAGGCTATGAACAGGCTGGTGCATACAGTACCAGCCTCTCCTTTCCGGCCTCACTCTGTCTGCAATAGTTCTTTGATTTTCTGACGGATAAAGCCGTATCGGGCAGGCAGTGGCCTGTATTCTTTTTCAACCAGATAGATGGTTTCAAATACCGGGTTCGGGAGCGTCAGAGTCTGTATTTTGTCTCTGTCAGGGAAAGCCTGAACCACAGACTCTGGTAAAACGGTGAAGCCCAGCCCGGCTGCTACAGGGTAAAGAATCATATTAATCTGATTGATATAGCCATTCACCTTAATATCAGACAGTTGTTGAATATATCCGGGAAAATTATCCTGCATAACCAATGTCGTGTGATGACTGGCGTCTGGATGACTGATCATACCCAGATCTGCCAGGTCAGAGAATGTTTTAACAGGCGTTGCACAGGCCGGTATGACAAGGCACAGGAGTTCACGACTTACCGGGGCCACCGACAGCAGGCTGGACTGTGGCTTGCAGGTCATTAACCCAAGGTCAATGTGGTGATTAAGCAACTCAGCCTCAATGCGGTGGTTTGGGGCTATTTCATAGTGTATTTTCAGGTTCTGGTATTGCTGTTGCAATGAAACCAGTTCCGAATAACAACGGATACCAAGAGCCCCCGGGCTTGATAAACGACATGTGCCTTCATAGGGGTTATCACTGCGCAACTGTTCTTTAAGGTCCTGCTCGTTACGCAGTAAGTTCAGTGCAAACTGGTAGACCTGTTCGCCTGCTGGTGTCAATTCAAACTGTTTACCATAACGGTTAAGCAGCGCCGTCTGGTAATACTGCTCAAGTTTCTGAATGTGCTGACTGACTCCAGGCTGAGTCATTGCCAGTACATGAGCCGTTTTCGTGAAGTGTCCCTGCTGAACCAGGGTTATGAACGTTCTTAGCCAGATTGGATTGATCATTATGACAATTTATTCAGACATACCAGACTTGTTGACCAGTTCTTCATATTTTTCCTTCAGATAGTTCAACATTGCGAATACGAGAGTTTCATTGCTGGCATTGTTATTCTTATCTTCTGAAGATAATTCTATTTTCAGGTTGTCAGTTGAATTTTCCGCAATAACAGGTTTTATTTCAGACAGCTTATTGTTCTGTTTTTGGGAATCTGGTACATCGGGTCTGTTAATGATCCACCAGTCAGGTTTAGAGCCGTATGCTGACAGAAAATGGCCTGTTGAAGAAGTCATAACGTTGGTAAAGAAAATCAGTCGTCCGGGTTTATTGGTCTTAATGGATTCCAGTTTCACATTATGCCTCAGCTCTCGGGTAATGACCCTGGGTTTATGTTTAGTAAACTTGAACGTCCACATCGAAAACAGAGGGGTTCCTATCCTATAGCCTAACCCTGGCTGAATAAGAAGAACCGTGTCGGGTAGTTCATCATCAGCAAAACTCTCCAAAGCATCCAGCCAATGCAACAATGCCATAAACAGATGCCCTACCCGGACACCCAGCTCCATCCGTGCCTGTTTGTTTTCAGATGGCAGATGGTATTCCAATTGTTTAGACAGACGTGACAGAAGGGATGGGAATAATGTTTTCTGATAGGCACTGATAAGCGCAGTCAGCTTCAGATAGTACGATGAACTATTTTGTAAGTCACTTTCATCCTTTAAGGCTTCAGACGTTTCAAATTTGTTCATTGATTTGAAACGCCATGATGCAACAAGCTCGAAAGGGTAACGCTGGATAATATCAGCTTTTTCAGCTGACATTTCTGAAACCAGTGACCAGCGGCTTTTCGCAGAACCCGCAGGTGCATCACTCGTCTGGTGCAGCAGTAACGATATGACATGGCTCTGTCCGGTCAGCTGCCTGATTCGTCGAAGATCGTGAATGTCTTCGGTGATGACTTTGCGCTGGTTGTGATCAAACCAGTAACTGGTTGAGCGGGGTTTAAACTGCTCGTCAGGTTGTATGACCTGAACCTCAAAGTAATAGCCAATATCATCCAGGGCTTCCAGAAGGGCAGGAATATTGTCAACTGCCTCCAGATCGATTTTTCTGCCATCAAGGTGTTTTGACAGGGTAATCTGCACCATCCGGCGCAACTCAGATGCAGACAGACTGCCTTTATACAAATGGTTGGCAGGTCGCTTCCGGTCCAGCCAGTTGCTGAAGCATAACCATAGACTGCTGGATGTAAGGTTGGTTCTATGGTATTTCAGTCCCAGGATAAAATTTGTATAACTTTCAGCTTCGATGTCGTCCATAAAGTATGGAGTGACATGAATGCTGTGCCTTTCGTGCTGTTCGTCGTAAAACGGCTGTGCGGTCTTATGCCATTTTTGTCGCCGCTGCTGACGCCAGTGGTCGACTTTAGAAGCCATCATCGAAGCCTCCAGCCTCAATATCTTCATAAATAGCAAAGTGGAGTCCATTCTGGCTCTGTTTGGAGGATGACGTGACCGGTTAAGAGCTGCTGCATCTGAATGATAAGCCGCTGAAACTTCCTGACCTTCTGCGAACAGGTCGCTGGAGTGTCTTTTATTGTGTTGAACTTCTGAAGCCGGGGGAAGGCCCGTCGACAGACGTCGCTCCTCGACCCGGCGTAACATTTCATTGTATAAAGGAGGCAGGGAGGCGACCTTTTCCAGTGCATGGTCAAACAGGAGTTTCCAGACTTCATCTTTTTGCTTCTCCGCCTGGCAAATCATGCCGCTGATAAGGCATCTCTGATAGGCTTTCGTTCTTGCCTGGCTGGTTCTGAATAACATGCCCAGAAAGAAAAGATACCGATGCAGAGGGTTCAGGGACAGGCTGTGGAAGTGTCTGTCTATGCCATCCAGATCCATATCAATGAACTGACTGTTAATCTCCGGAAGCATGCCTTCAAAAGCCATGAAAAAGGGTGTCAGGTCGACAACTTTTGCATGATCGCCGTCAACAAAATAGTTGGTGTAATTGGGATCAACTGCTATGGAAAAACCGTTTGCCATGGAAGCCAGCGTCTGGAACTGGCGGGCATTGGCAATATCACAGTCAACGAGAAGGCCAACAATATCATCCAGATGCTTTTTCAGGGCAGACAGAGGCTGGTGCGGGTCTTCAAAAAGGTGATCAAGAAACTGAATGGCGTTGTGTTTTTTTTGTACGCCATAGATGGCACGCATGCCTTTCTTTCGGGCTGGTACAGAAAAATACATTAATGGCAGATACTCAATTTCCGCCATGGTCAACAGGCGCATATTGATTTGCGCGGTCAAAATGAAATCGTCAGCCGATTGTTTGTCTGGCAATTCATGAATAATCCGTTTAACAGCTGCTGAGCGTAAGAAGCTGACCGGTTTCATAACCTGCGCTGATATACCGCTACCGAGCAGGCTTTCAATATGGCGGTTTGCCAGAGGGTTCTGTGGGTTGTATAGCTTTTCCACCTGGCTGAGAAACAGCCTGACCTTTTTTTCTGTGTATTCAGGAACGGGCCTGAATTCATCATTTGTGTCGATAAGGTCGCTGACAGCAAACTGCCTGGCAGGCCCCATGGGGAAACACAGCTCGTAGTGATTGTTTGAGGCGTCGCTGACGCAAACTGAAATAAGCAGAAACTGGTCACGCACCCCCCCTCTTCTGATGGTGGGATGGTTCTCACAGTTGGCATCTGGTTTGAAATAGGCGTGCTCGTAGTTTCTGTCCAGGGCTTGCAAAACTCTGACATACTGGTTGTTGGAAAACAGTGAGGCTTTGCTGTTATCTGGCTCATCGCGGCTGCATTGAAGCTTCAGTGGAAAATTTTTGCTGAAGGTGAACCCTGAAACAGTTTCTGAGTAAGGAATGTCGTGTGTGTGATAGCTATATTTGATGCTTTGATGGTTAGGCGAATTCTTGTCCAGAAAAGGATCTGGAAACGGAATAAATATGGACTCAGTGGATTTGTTAGCACTACCGCCTTCAGAAGGAATAAAAAACAGGTCAAAGTACTCCTGGTAAGGGCTGACAGGATTTTTTTTCAAAAACTGACCAAAGACGGAGAGTGATCTTCTGAACCATTCAGTGTTGTCTGCAATGAAGTGCTCAAGGGTACTTTTGTACAACCATGTAAACTGTTCAAGTTCGGTGTCAGCGACAGCTGATGGACTACTGAACTGAAGGCAGAACAATAATGAGATTAACCCCGGTCCTTTAAGTCGTTTTATTAACCGGATTTTCTTTTTACAGGTGACCTTATGCAGAATCAAACTGACAACCTGAGCTTGTCTTGCTTATTGGTTGTCAGTGATTTTAGTTCAGATTTTGGAATTAGAAGTGGGCGACACGATACTGCTTCCCTTTAAAATGGGGCAGGTACCTCAAATGTCATCAATTCCTTCAAAGCCGGGTGTGTAAATGTCAGCCGGGTAGCGTGGAGATTCAGTCTTGCGCTGGCTTCATACGCCTCGGGATGGGCATAGAACTCACAGCCAAGAATCGGATGGCCCAGTTCTGCCATGTGTACCCTTAACTGGTGTGAGCGTCCTGTAACAGGCTCAAGCCATACACGACTGTTTTGTGATGAAGCTTCCTGATGCTGATTGGAGCAGGTATTGATACAGGTATTGATGCAGGTGTAGTGAGTCAGGGCTGGTTTGCCTTGTTCGTGATCAACCATCTGCTTTGGGCGGTTCGGCCAGTCGCAACGCATGGGCAGGTTCACGGAACCGGACTGTTCCGCAGGGGTTCCCCACACTTCTGCGGTGTATCCCTTACTGACCAGACGATCCTGAAACTGGCGACTTAACGCCCTGTGACTGTCTGCCTGAAGGGCAAACACCATCACTCCGGAAGTGGACATGTCCAGTCGGTGTACAACCCGGCTTTCAGGGTTTATTGCCTGCAGGCGAGACAGAGCGCTGTCAAAGTTGGCGGGATGACGTCCGGGTACGCTAAGCAGGCCAGCGGGTTTGTCGACCACTACCAGATGGTCGTCCCGGTAGAGTTCCCGGAGTTCCTCATGGCAGGGAGGTACTATATGTACAGGGCGTTCAGAAGTTTGGGCAGATTCAGTCATGGTGGAGAATTATGGCGGTAAAAGCCACCGATGTCAGTGGTGGCTTTTGCGAAGATGACAGGTATCAGGATACCTGTCGTGAAAAGCGAACCCTGAAACGTTGCCAGAATTCTGGCGATGTTCTGAAAATCAGCAGGCTGACAATCACATGCAGAACCGCCAGGGTCAGGAAAAACTCTTCAATGGTTCGATTGGCTACCCCCAGGAACAGCATTCCGAACACAGCGCTGCCAACCATGTAGGAGGAGTTCATAACATTCAGTGCAGCAATCATTCGCGCGCGGCGGCTTTCATCGGTTCTTTTCTGAACCATGGCGTACAGTGGCACAATAAACAGTCCGCCAAAAAAGCCAATCATGGCAAGGTCAAACAATACCCGGACATTGGCTGGAATCCTTATAAACTCACTGACACTGAGCAACGTTCCCTGAGTATTGGGTGAAATTGCAAAGAACAGATCCAGGGCAAAAAGGCTCAGGCCAAAAGCCCCCAGAGGCACGATGCCCGGTTCAACCTTTCCGTGGGAAATCCTTCCGCAGAACAGCGAGCCTGCTGCAACTCCAATGGTAAACATGGCGAGCATGATACTGACCACCTGAGGACTGCCCGCCAAAATCTGACTGGCAAGGTTTGGCAGTTGTGTCAGGTAGGCCGCACCGATAGCCCAGAACCAGGAGATGGCCACCAGGCTCATGTAAACCGTTTTATCGCCATGGGCATCCCTCATGATTTTCCGGGTCTGGCTGAACAGGTTGTAGCTGACTTCCAGCTCCGGCGCTGAAGCTTTGGCTTCCGGTACCTGTCTGGCGCAGAGCCAGCCAATAATAGCGAGCACAACAACCGATACAGCTATCCATTCATGGGCCTGAGGCAACTCAACCAATAGCCCTGCCCCAAGGGTTCCGAGGAGGATAGCGACAAAGGTACCCATTTCAACCAGAGCATTACCACCTACCAGTTCATCGTCGTGCAGATGCTGGGGAATGATGGCGTATTTCACCGGACCGAAGAAGGCACTCTGGGTTCCCATAAGGAACAGGAGAATCAGCAGTACCAGAAAGTTCTGGCTGATAATAAACCCGGCAGCCACAGCCATAATCGCAATTTCCAGCAGTTTCACCCTGCGGATAATCAGCGATTTTTCGTACTTGTCTGCCATTTGACCGGCAATACCGGAAAAGATGAAAAAAGGCAGGATAAATAAACCCGCTCCCAGATTGATAAACAGGTCAGAATCGAACGGCAACTGCTCTGCGGCAGCAAACGCAGCCATCAGGAGCAGTGTGTTTTTGTATATATTGTCGTTAAAAGCTCCCAGAAACTGGGTCGTAAAAAAAGGTAAAAACCGTCGTTTACCCAGCAGGGAAAGTTGGTGACTGTGACTCATTAGGTCTCCGCGTCCTGAAGTCTGAAACGGGTAGTTACTAAGAACATTCGCAGGTAATGAAGACTAATGCAACAATCGTTAATAACTTTTCACGGCTGACAGATAAAAGTCTGTGGTTTTATCAGGTAAGTGAATAGTCAGTCAAAGAATCTAATTGTTTTTCCTGACCAGAAATGATGATGAGCGGGGCGGAATAATTGTATTAAGAACCCCACTGTTAGATTAAGCGGGGAACAATAAATAGCATCAATTACATATTAGTTTTGTTTTGATTGGTTGTTTTTTTAAACACTTAATATGAATGTAGTTTATCTTTTCGTTGCTGCTTGTAAGTAAGCAGCCTTTATTTTTAGTGGTTAAGAACAAATGTTGCATATTATGTACACAAATAAAAAAGTAGGGTTCCTCCTTACCGGACGATAAGCTATAACTTATTTTTAATGCGATAGTTGTCCTGTATAGACACTATTTCGGCAATTATTTAACTAACTTTTCATGGCTCATTAAATGATCTTGATCAATAATTTCAAACCACCCATAGCCACTTTTGATTTTGCCATTCTTAACCAGCTGTTTGATTTCTGCATGTACCTTCTGACGGCTGACACCCAGCATTTCAGCCAGCTCGTTCTGTGTCGCATAAACTCTCCGGCTGACGGGCTCTGCGACGGTTGTCAGTTTGTGCATGACCCGTTCAGGCAGTGGCCTGATCAACAGTGACTCAATAATATCTTCCAGATCGCAGGCATTACCTGATAATGATTTTAATAACTCATTCATTAATGCAGGGTAATTATTCAGTTCTTCCGGCTTGACCTTAATTAAAAGTGATAAACAGTCTGTTTGCGCCTGAACTGACGTTGTATGTTTTTTGATACCATAGAAAAAACCAAAGTTAATCAGATGTTTGGAATGCTTGAAATGTATCGCAATCGAATGACTCTCCTGATTTGATTTAGAGGTTTTGGTAGAGCCGGAAAGAAGAATTAAAATGCCTTCTATTAATTCACCTTGTCTGCATATATATCCATCTGTTTGTGTTTTGATCAATCGACATTTTGGAGTCAGCTTTCTAAGTTCTTGTTCAGATATCTGGTCACCTAATAAATCTAACAGGTATGGTTCAACGGAAGGTGTTTTGTAAATTGATGATAGAAGTTTTATGGGTGGAGAATAATACACGAGAGTCATCGCGCCCTTAATAATATATTGTCGCTTATAATTAGTACCACATTAAAAAAATTAATAAAGACTGTTTTATTAAATTTTTACTATTGCTCCGAATATTCTTCGGAGCATGTAAGGAAATAGTCAAACATTAACAGGTATGGCCTGAAAAGTAACAGATGGTTTCACCAGTTCATCCTGAGAACCAATCAGTTGTAACTCCTTGCTACCGGCCAGACTGGTGTTTTTGAACAACCCATGCATAGCCCCGGCAATATGCTCAAGTGAATGTTTAAGGTCACAGTTTTCCAGAAGTTTCGCCATAAATAACGCCGCTGTTGCGTCGCCAGAGCCACTGACAACCCCGTTGATCGGGTACGCCGGTGTTTTAACCAGCCAGGCTTCTGAATCATTGACTGCCATCATCGCAATATGCTTTCCCTTGCAGTCGTCCGTTATAAGGCTTGTGACCAGCACCATGTCGGGACCTTCTGCCAGCAGGCTTCTGGCACCCTTTAATGCCTGCTCTGTAGAGGCTATTTTTCTGCCGGTAAGCAGCTCCAGTTCAAAATGGTTAGGCGTAATAATATTGGCCTGCTGGATCACCTTGTTCCGAAAAAAGTCTGGAATGTCTTTCTGCACATAAATGCCGGTGTCAGTGTCACCAATCACCGGGTCGCAGCAGTACAGCACCTCAGGGTTTGCAGAACGAACGCGTTCAACCGCATCCAGTATCACTTCCGCCATGCCCGGGTCACCCATATATCCGGACAGGATGGCGTCGCATTCGGCAAAAGCACCATGTTCCTCCATCCCCAGCAGTACATCCCGCACGGTTTCGGGGGTAAACACAGGGCCTCGCCAGCCAGTATGACCGGTGTGATTGGAAAACATGACAGTATTGATGGGCCAGACATTAAAGCCCAGCCGCTGCAGCGGGAAAACAGCTGATGAATTGCCCGCGTGACCTACAGCAACATGGGACTGGATTGAAAGAATATTCATGCATCAGACTGTACTCACTAATGATTTCAGCCTCAAGCGTTTGCGTTGGGAGAGCCGCTATTCTCTTAACAACTCACCGGCAATGATCATTTTGCGAACCTCGGTGGTGCCTGCGCCGATTTCCAGCAATTTGGTAGAACGGAACAGGCGGTTTATTTCCGATTCCCAGATATAGCCCGTCCCGCCATGTATCTGTACACCGTTGTCTAAAACCCGGTTGCACATATCGGCACAATACATAATGGAAGCCGCAGTGCGGGCATGGATTTCACCACGGCCTGCGGTGGTTTCATCAATATTGGAGACTTCTGCCAGTACCTGCCAGCAGAAGGTTTTCATGGTTTCGACCCAGACGTACATATCGGCCAGCCGTGACTGAATCATCTGAAAGCTGGCAATGGTTTTGCCAAACTGCTCACGGGTCTGAGCATAATCCACCGACAGTTCCAGCGTGCGCTCAGCAATACCCACATTAATCGGGGCAATCATGGCACGCTCAATGTCCAGGCCGCTCATCACGACCTTGTGACCCTCATGTTCTTTTCCGACAATGTTTTCCACCGGAACCCGCAGGTCTTCAAAGACCAGTTCACCGGTCTGGCTGCCCCGGAATCCCATCTTTTGCAGCTTTTGAGCTACTTTAAATCCGGGTGAACCGGTTTCAACGACAAATGCCGTAATACCTTTGGAACCCCGGTCAGGTTGAGTTCTGGCGTACACCAGACAGACGTCGGCAACAGGGCCATTGGTAATATAAATCTTGGAGCCGTTAAGAATGTATTCATCCCCCTCCCGAACGGCTTTTGTCCGCATGGAGCCCAGCGCGTCGGAACCGGCACCGGGTTCGGTTAAGCCCAGACAGCCTGTCCATTCACCAGAGCAAAGTTTTGGCAGATACTTCTGCCGGATCATTTCGCTGCCGTTGTTATACAGGCTGTTCACACAAAGGTTGTCGTGGGCAACCCAGCTCAGTGCAAAGGCATGGTTCCAGCGGGATATTGCCTGCAGAATCAAACCGGCTTCCAGTATCGACAAGCCTGCGCCGCCATACTGTTCCGGCACGGTTACACCCAGCAGACCCAGTTTGCCCATTTCCTTAAAGGTATCCTGCGGCCACCACTCTTCATTATCCATCTTTTCACACAGGGGATAGAGTTGTTCCCGGGCAAAACGATCGGCATGATCCATCAGGCTTTGCTGGTCAGGGGTAAGGGCAAAAGCATGGCTGTTAGCTGAGCTGTTCATAATTATTCATCCTCGGACTGTTAAAACCGCATCACACCATAGCGGGGATCACCAAAAGGTACGTTCAGTGAAGCACTGATCGACAGCGCCAGGGCGTTTCGGGTATCCACCGGATCGATAATGCCGTCGTCCCAAAGCTCGGACGACGTGTAGTAGGCACTGGTCTGGTTTTCGTAACTGGCCAGTACCGAGGCCCGAATGGCTTCCAGCTCTTCCGGGTCAGGCTCTATACTTTCCCGCTGCAACTGTTTCAGTTTGATGGTGACCAGGGTATTGGCCGCCTGATCAGCCCCCATCACCGAAGTTTCGCTATTTGGCCAGCTGAACAGGGTGCGGGCATCAAACGCCCTGCCGCACATGCCATAATTGCCTGCGCCAAAGGAACCATTGGTCATTATGGTGAACTTGGGAACATCGGAGCATGCCTGCGCCATAATCATTTTCGCACCGTCCTTGGCAATGCCCCGGCGTTCGTAATCCTTACCCACCATATAGCCGGTAATATTTTGCAGGAACACCAGTGGCACATGGTTCTGGTTACACAGCTGTATAAAGTGCGCCGCTTTCAGTGAACTGTCGTTAAACAGTACACCGTTATTGCCCAGAATCCCGACCTTGTAACCCCAGACGTTGGCATAGCCACACACCAGTGTATTGCCATAATCCGGCTGATATTCAGAAAAACGGCTGCCGTCCACTATTCGGGCGATGACTTCACGCATATCAAACTGTTTCTTAATGTCATCAGGAATGATGCCGTACAGTTCGGACGGGTCGTAATAGGGCTCTTCAGGGGATTCCTGCTGCAAATTGAATTTGGGCTTCTGTTCCCACTGGGCAACGATTTCCCGTCCGATGGCAATCGCTTCTTTCTCATTGCTGGCGAAATAATCACAGGTGCCGGACACCGAGGTGTGCATACGGGCGCCGCCCAGTTCATCCACTGTCACGTCTTCACCGGTTGCCGCTTTCACCAGGGGCGGGCCACCCAGAAAAACAGCGCCGGTACCGTCAACAATCACGGAGTAGTCCGACAGGCTGGGAATATAAGCGCCGCCTGCCGTGCAATGACCAAAGACCAGCGCCAGCTGTTTACAACCCAGTCTGGACAGTTGTGTCTGGTTGCGGAAAATCCTTCCCGCCATATATTTATCGGCAAAAAATTCCGACTGCATGGGCAGGTAGCCACCGGCGCTGTCGCACAGATGAATGACGGGCAACTGATTTTCAATGGCAATATCCAGCGCCCGTACCGTTTTTTTAACGGTTAGCGGAAACCAGGCACCGCCTTTGACGGAGCTGTCACTGGCATTGATTAAGACTTCCCGTCCACCCACAACCCCGATACCGGTAATGCACCCGGCTGACGGGGCAATGCCGTCATAAGCCATGTTGGCAGCCAGTGAAGACAGTTCCAGAAACGGAGTACCCGGATCGAGCAGAAGTTCTAACCGCTCTCTGGGCAGCATTTTGTTCTGGTTTTTCAGCCGCTGGATATCTTTTTCCGGACGGACAAAGCGGGCGGCTTCCTGTTTCTGGTGAAACTCTGCGAGTATTTTTTTATTGTGAGCCCGGTACTGTCTGAACTCGGATGACTGGGTGTTTATACGGGTTTGCAGTCTTCTCATGGTGATGCCTCCCCGACGATATCCACCAGAACCGAGCCTTTTTCAAAGCTGTCACCAGCACCACTGATATGAATGCTTTCAACCGTACCAGATGTTGTGGCGCGAATAGCCATTTGCAGCTTCATACTTTCAATGAGTAAAAGACAATCGCCTTCTTTTACATGCTGCCCCACCGCAGTATTCAGCTCAATAACGACTCCGGGCATGGGGGCGATGACCCTGCCGCTGGCAGAGCCCCCCTCTGAAGCGGCTTCACTGAACTCATCAATGCATTCGAGATACCAGGTTTTACCACCAATATGAATGAAGAGCTGTTGCTCATCCTGAGCGATGTAAACCTGCTGACAGTCTTCATCCAGGGTTAACAGCGCGTCATTGGGACTGAACCATTGCAGTCCGGCGGTGACCTGATGGTTGTCTATTTCCAGCAGGGCTGAATGGTGTTTTCGGACTGGAGTCACTGAATAGACCGAGCCATTAAATAAAAATTTTGGTTGCATCAGTTTCTCCAGCGTCCAATGGCTGCATGCAGGTCAGGCGTTGATTCTGCTAACAGCCGGTTGCTACGTTCGCCCAGAAGGGCAGTGGCAAGAATGGCATGAAGTTCCTGTAAGTTTTCCGGCTGAGTAGCGGAAAGATCACTGGCATATTGTTTGATAAAACCTGTGTCAAAATGGCCATCTGAAAACTGTTGATGACGCAATATAGCGTCCAGATAATCAATATTATGTTTCACTCCAAGGATCACCAACTCTTCCAAGGCGCGTCGCATCTTTTCAATGGCTTCCTGACGAGTAGGGGCATGGACAATCAGCTTTGCCAGCATAGGGTCAAAGGCGCTGGTAATCGCCTGGTTGAGATACAGGCCACTGTCGAACCGAACGCCCTGTCCGCAGGGTTCTTTCAGAAACAGCACCTTGCCGGTGGCGGGCATAAAATCGTTAAAGGCATCTTCGGCACAGATTCGGCATTCGATGGCATGGCCTGAGGAGGCAAGTGCTTCCTGTTTCAGTGACAGAGACTGGCCTGCTGCGATATGAATCTGTTCCGCCACCAGATCCACGTTAAACGTCATTTCTGTGACCGGGTGTTCAACCTGAATGCGGGTATTCATCTCGAGAAAGAAATAATCGCCTTCTGACGTATACAGAAATTCAACCGTACCCGCACTGTTGTAACCTGCGCTTTGGGCAATACCTTTTGCGGTGTCGCAGATTTCCTGACGTTTATCAGTGGTCAGCGCCGGGGAGGGAGCTTCTTCAATGACTTTCTGGAAACGTCGCTGAATAGAGCACTCTCTTTCGCCCAGATGAACAACATTTTGACCGTCGCCCAGAACCTGCACTTCGATATGCCGGGCGCTGGTAAAATATTTCTCAACGTAAACCCGCTTGTCGCCAAAGTATTTTTCCGCTTCTGAAGCCGCGATGCGCAGTGCGTCTTCCAGCTCATTCTGACTGTGAACAATGCTCATGCCCTTGCCGCCACCACCGGCAGAAGCCTTGACCACTACTGGAAAGCCCATGGTAACAATATTCCTGATGAAGTCGGGATGGTCCGGTTCAAGGTTCACGGAAGGAGGGACGGGAAAACCGTGTCTGGCAACAAAATCCCTTGAAGTGATTTTGTCACCCATCAGCTCAATAATGTTGGCTTCAGGGCCAATAAAGGTAATGCCTGCCTGCTCCAGTGTTCGGGCAAACTCTGCGTTTTCAGATAAGAAACCGTAACAGGGGTGTACGGCCTCTACATCCAGTTGCTGGCAGATTTCAATAATCTGTTGTCCGTCAAGGTGTGCAGCTGAGGGAGAGTCGCCAACGATTTCTATTGCTTCGTCAGCTTGTTGTACGACAGGGGAGTGCTGGTCACTGTGGTGATAAATGGCGACCGAGGCAATATTGAGCTGCTGCAGAGCCCTGAGCACTCTCAGGGCGATCTCCCCACGGTTGGCGATCAGCACTTTTTTAAAAGGCTGTTGGCCTGACTGAACAGGCGGGACGTTGTTCATCGCTAAACCCGTTGCTTGTTTTTTTTCTTGTCAGTTATTTAATTTAAAGGCTCTGACTGCATATTGGAATGCCCGGAACCTGCATTGGCTGGGTGAATAACACAGGAGTATAGTAGCAGATGTGTCCAGAACGCTCTGCGCACTTATGCGCTAAAGTACTCCCAGCTTGTGTTCCCTTCAGTGATACCTTGCGGGTAATCTTATGTAAGGGGTTACGTTGACAATGATAAGAAGGAAACGGTTATGCCAGGGCTTTATTACGAGCAGTGTGACATAGGGCGGGTTATTAAACATCGCTTGTCCCGTACGGTGACCGAGTCGGACAATGTACTGTTCTGTGCCATTACCCACAACCCTCAGCCTCTGCATCTGGATGCCGAATACGCCAGCAAAACAGAGTTTGGACAGCGGGTGTTTAACAGTATGTACACCGTGTCTTTTGCCTGTGGTGTCTCGGTAGAAGATACGACGCTGGGAACGCTGGTCGTTAATCTTGGCTTTGGTGAAATGAAGTTCCCCAAACCGGTGTTTATCAACGATACCCTGAGTGTTGAAACTGAAATCATGGAAAAACGTCCCAGCAAGTCCCGCCCCAATGCCGGTATTGTGACGTTCGAACACCGGGTCTATAACCAGCACAGTGAAGTCGTGTGTACGATGCTTCGTACTGCGCTGTTGCAGCGACTGCCTTCCGGTCTGGATGAAAAGGATTCAGGAGAATAACATGCTGGCTAAATCCTACCTGTTTACGCCTGGTGATAACGACAAGAAAATGTTGAAGGCAAAAAATTCCGGTGCCGATGCCGTTATTCTCTGCCTTGAGGATGCCGTCGCAGAGAGCAATAAGAAAACTGCAAGAGAAAAAGTGCGACAGTTTCTGCAGGCTCATCAGCAGAGGTGCGGAGTGCAACTCTGGGTCAGGGTTAACAGTCTGTCTTCACCCCATACACTGAACGATCTGGTTGCTGTAATGCCCGGCAGGCCGTTTGGTGTTTTTCTGCCGAAACCTTCTGATGCGGATGATTTTAAAACGGTTGACCATTATCTGACAGCGCTGGAAGTTCAAAATAATCTGGCGGTTGGCTCGACTCAGATTATGAGTGTGGCTGAATCATCGGTTGGCACCATTAACCAGAACACTTTTACCAGTGCCAGTTCAAGGCTGTCAGGGTTTACCTGGGGAGCTGAGGATCTGCCTGCCGATATTGGCGCGACCACCAACCGTGATCAGGATGACGTACACTTTCTGATTCACCGGATGAACCGGGCAAACTGTCTGCTGGTGGCTTCGGCGGGCAATATGCAGGCCATCGATGGCATTTGCTCTGACTACAAAAGCCAGAAAAAACTGCGGGCAGAGTGCGAGCGTGCGCGTATGGAAGGGTTTACTGGCAAGCTGGCGATTCATCCTGATCAGGTCGAAATTATCAACCAATGCTTCACGCCATCGACCGATGAAGTGACTTATGCACGGCGGGTGGTTGATGCTTTTGCCAATGCTAATGGCGCAGGTACGGTGGGCTTGGATGGACGAATGCTGGACCTGCCTCATCTGAAGCAGGCGCAGCGTGTACTCAGGCAGTCCGGGTCTGCGACTACTTAATCAGTTTGGCAATCGTTCGAAACTGCGGGGCATCCGCCGTTTTCATCAGCTCAAACAGTGCCATTTCAGTACTGGTGATACCGATACCCGCTTTGCCCAGTTTATCCAGGGCTATCATTTTGTTCTGCTTGGTACGGGATGATACGGCATCTGCCACGACTTCCACCTCAAAACCGGCCTGATGTAAGTCCATTGCCGTCTGATAAACGCAGATATGGGCTTCAATGCCAACCACCAGAACCTGTTTGCGCTCCGTCTGTTCCAGAGCCTTTATAAATTTTGGCTCACCACAGCCACTGAAAGCACTTTTACTGATGGGAGTGCTGATGGAGGGTTGTCCGGATAGCTGTTCAGACACTTCGGTAATGGTTGGACCCAGCTTATGAGGAATCTGTTCCAGCCAGAGTACAGGCAGATCCAGCTCTTTTGCTCCTGCTGTGATGGCTGCAAGGTTTTTATACAGAGTGTCTTTTTTGTGCATCAGGGTTGCCAGTTTGCCCTGTACATCCACAATTACCAGAACCGTATTATCAAGACTGAGCATCAATTAACTCCTGACAGTGGTAACAGACCACTATCATACCATTTTGGTACTCATATCCAACGCAGGCAGTGCAATACATGAGGGTAGTGTATGCAGGAAATGATCAACTCAAAGCACCTGTTAATATATTCACGAAATTTTTTTAAAGGGTCTTTAAAGGCAGGTAACAAAACCTTTTCCACCTCTTATGGAGATGCCTGTCAGGAAAGAAAAAAAAAGCGCAACGAAAATGCGATCAGAGCCAATACAAGGATATTGTTTCTTAGAGAGCACAGTAACGAGAAAATACTGGAAATGCTTTATCGTCTTATCCGGGAGGACAGAGTGGGCAATTGCCAGGAATATGCTTTTATCGCCATAGATTACGGTGTTCGGATATCTATGCCTGATGTATGGTTGGTAGTCCATGATAGTCATGTGTTTGTCCTGTTGGCTGATACAGAA
Organism: Endozoicomonas sp. NE40; assembly: GCF_040549045.1. Lineage (NCBI taxonomy): Bacteria > Pseudomonadati > Pseudomonadota > Gammaproteobacteria > Oceanospirillales > Endozoicomonadaceae > Endozoicomonas > Endozoicomonas lisbonensis. The sequence goes on from NZ_JBEWTB010000002.1 coordinate 3,129,156, forward strand.
ATTTTCTACCAGCAACCTATGCCATTGAGTGACTTTTCCAAGTATAAAAATGACCGCTATTGGATTTGTGATCCCTGGTTCAACATACATTGTAAAATGTGTGAATACGAACCTATGGTTAGTTTAAAAGCTGCAAAGTGGGAACAGGAAGGAAAAAGAATAGGAACCTATGAGTCGACTAGCATAGCTGCAAAAGAGTGGTCTTTAAAACTGTCTTCTGGCGAAATACAGTTCTTCAAAATGACCACTCACAACGGAACAAGGACACGCATCGGGGGGGTACTTTATTCGAGATGACAACTTCCTTTCGCCGTGAAAGCGAGAAGTGTCAGCTATACTGTCAGGCCGCAACTCCCAAACAGCCCTCTTAAACAACACTCTTGACAACAAAAGGCACTGTATGTCTCTTGAAGCCCGGGTCGAACAGCTCGAATCTGAACTGTTTCAGGTTCGTAAGATCCTGCATCACAAGGATGAAAACCAGCACGAAGTCTGGAACGATATACAGGACAAAATCAGGGAAAAGCTCGACAAAACCTATCTTCTGGTCGAAGAACTGTCCGTCAGCAATGCTGAGATCAAAGCGAAGCTGGAAAAGCAGCGATCATACCTGGTCGCACTGGAAACCCGAATACTGATGCTCGAAAATGATGTATCCACTATAAAGACAGAGATGTCCACCATGAAGACTGATATATCCGACCTTAAAGGCATGGTTCAACAACTGCTGGATCGTTAGTAGCGAATCTCTGTCATGCGCTCTTATTCCCTTCAGGGAACATTCTTCAGGAAATAAGAGAGCCTTCAAAAGCAGGTGGCTATTCGCTCAGGCATCATCAGCCAGCTGTTTATATTTACTGTTAAATTCGGTGTTTAACTGGAAAATCAGTTTTTCAGCGGCACAGCAGAAATCGAAATGGGCGTGGATAATCGTGTCTTTTTCAAAAATTTCGGTTTCGTACTCAATCAGGCAGGGATCGGTTTCGATCTTATGGATAAGAGCAGTAAGCTGGTACAGTCGTTCCCTCGCCTCCGGCAGGTCACCGGCGTGGATGTCCATATCAAGGTGTGTATCTTTTGGATCAGTAAGGCTGGTCATATAGCCCCCTCCTGTATTTATTATGAAACAGCATGTTTTCGCCACGGCTGTTTGTAATGAGTAACGTTTGATCAGGGTTACTGCGCAGTTCCTTCTTCTGGTTACAATCCCTGTAACTTCGGGTGGATGATGATTCGACTATAACGCCAGTGAACTGTTGTTTTATGGATATGTGTCAAGTTTTGACAGAAAAGGACATATCTTTACGGCGACTTCTGGTTGAAAGTTGTTCTAGATGAGGCGATCTCACTGCGCAGTGAACGGATTTGTTATTAATTAACCTTTCGTCTAGAATCCGTGCGCAAAACAATAACCGTAAGATTCTCTGTTCCTTTCTTGCACGACACTTCTTCCCGCCGATAGCAGAGAATGACTTGATTTTTCTGGTGAATATACAGTGATTGAATTAACTGCCAATAAAGCAGCGAGTCTGAAAAGTGACCTGCTTTCCGGCTTAACCGTTGCTCTGGCCCTGGTTCCCGAAGCCGTTGCTTTTGCCTTTGTTGCAGGTGTTGAACCTCTGGTGGGTTTATACGCCGCTTTCATGGTGGGACTGATTACTGCCGCTATCGGGGGGCGACCCGGCATGATTTCCGGAGCCACCGGGGCTCTGGCTGTCGTTATGGTCTCGCTGGTGGCGGACCATGGAGTGCAGTACCTGTTTGTCGCTGTCGTATTGATGGGCATTATTCAGGTGCTGGCAGGGGCTTTAAAGCTGGGTAAATTTATACGAATGGTGCCACACCCGGTTATGCTGGGCTTTGTGAATGGTTTGGCCATCGTTATCTTCCTTGCCCAGCTGGGGCAGTTCGGGGTAGCCGGTGAAGCCGGATGGCTTAATGGCACTTTCCTTGAAGGCAGCGTTCTGGATGTCGCATGGATTGAGGGAGCCGGGCTTTATATGCTGGTCGGTCTGGTTGTTCTTACCATGGCTATTATTCATTTCCTGCCAAAACTGACCACTGCGGTTCCTTCCTCGCTGGCAGCCATTGTTGTTGTGAGCCTTCTGGTGTTTGCTTTGGGGCTCGACACCAGAACGGTAGGCGATGTCGCTGATATTGCGGGTGGACTGCCAACGTTCAGCATTCCGGTAGTGCCTTTCAACCTTGAGACATTGTGGATTATTCTGCCGTATTCTCTGGTGCTGGCTGCTATCGGCCTGATTGAATCATTGCTCACCCTGAGAATGGTGGATGAAATTACCGAAACCCACGGTAGCTCCAACCGTGAATGTATTGGTCAGGGTGTGGCTAATATTGCAACGGGCTTCTTTGGTGGTATGGGTGGCTGCGCCATGATCGGACAGAGCATGATCAATGTGAACTCTGGTGGTCGTGGTCGTTTTTCCGGCATTTCTGCAGCGCTGTTTCTGCTGGTGTTTATTCTTTTTGCTTCCTCACTGATTGAGCAGATTCCTATCGCTGCCCTGATTGGTGTGATGTTTATTGTTGTGATTGGCACCTTTGAATGGAGTAGTCTGCGTATCATGAACAAAATTCCGAAAGGTGACGCTTTTGTTCTGGTACTGGTGTCGGTTGTGACGGTACTGACGGATCTGGCAGTAGCGGTTATCACCGGCGTCATTGTTTCAGCACTGGTCTTTGCCTGGGAACATGCAAAACATATTCGGGTTGAAAAGAAGGAAGACCACAAGGGGTCAACCGTCTACAAAGTTCATGGTCCACTGTTCTTTGGTTCGACGACCACATTCCTTGAACAGTTTAAGCCACAGCAGGCTAACAAAGACGTCATCATTGATTTTGCTGACTCCAGAGTGTGTGATCACTCCGGCCTGGAGGCTATTGATACACTGGCAGAGCGTTACCTTAACTCGGGTAAAACTCTGCACCTGTTACACCTGAGTCCAGACTGCCGCCAGTTGCTCAGGCGTGCAGGTAATCTGGTAGAAGTGAATGTTATAGAAGATCCAAAGTACTTTGTAGCAACCAATGCCTGATTCGGTGTAAACCATCAGGTTTGCAGGTCTTATACCAATCGCAATAATTAGCTATTATTCTGCCAGCGTTTATGTGAGACGGAACAATGAACCAGCCCGGTTCATTGTTCATCCTTAATTGTTCAATAGGTCTTATTGCGCCTGGCATATATGGCGAGAGGCACAGCATTTACACGCTGAGTTCCCGCCATCTTCCCGGAATGGGCCACATTCCGGGTTGTTTTTTTCAAAATTACGATACAGCTGTTGTACACCCAGCCAGCCTGCCATGGTCAGCATCAGTACAACCACTGCCGTTAACATCTGTAACAGCATCAGGCCCCCAGTCCGGCAAAACCCATAAACGCCAGTGACAGAATGCCACCAATCATCAGGGTCATGGCAGCGCCCTGGGCGACAGAAGGCGTCTTTGCCAGTTCCAGCTTTTCACGAATACCCGCCATCAGCAGCAGTGCGATGCTGAAGCCTGCACCTGCCCCAAGGGCAAACGCAACACTCTGCGGGAAGTTATAGCCACGGTTGGTCTGGAACAGTGCCAGACCCAGAATCGCACAGTTGGTGGTAATCAATGGCAGGAAGATACCCAGCGCCCGGAACAGTGCCGGACTGAACTTCTTCACAAACATTTCTACCAGTTGCACCGACGAGGCAATGACCGCGATATAACAGATCAGTCGGAGGAACTCGATGTTAAGTGCAATCAGCAGCAGGTTGATGACATAGGCACTGGCAGAACTCACCAACATAACAAACGTGGTAGCAAGACCCATATTCAGAGCCGTATCACGTTTGTTGGACACACCCAGAAACGGACAGATGCCCAGAAACATTGCCAGCACAAAGTTACTGACAATGGCAGCATTCAGAAAAATACTGAACAGGCTTTCACTTTCCATGGGCTAAAGCCTCCCCTTGAAATTGCTCTTTATCCAGCGAGTTATCCAGCGAGTCCTGTTGCTCTTTACGCATGCGGACAAAGGCAAACAGCAGCAGCCACGCCCCCAGCACAAAGAATCCTCCGGCAGGCAGCAGCATGACCACCCAGGGCTCAAAACCGGCGGGCATGATATTGATACCAAACAGCGCGCCAGCCCCCAGAATTTCCCGCACAGACCCAAGGCTGAACAGTGCCAGCGTAAAGCCTGCACCGGTACCCAGACTGTTCACCATGGAAGCCACTGGTTTCTGCTTGGACGCATAGGATTCGGCACGACCGAGAATTACACAGTTCGCCACAATCAACTGAATGAAGGCACCCAGTGCGTTATACAAATCCAGACTGATCGCCTGAATGATGTAATCAACGATGGTCACAAACGACGCAATAATCACGATATAGGTGACAATGCGCACCTGTTTGGGAATCAGGTTACGAACCAGTGAGATCAGTCCTGTGGACATCAGCAGTACAAAACTGGTCGCAAGACCCATACTGATGGCATTGATCGCCGAGTTAGTGACCGCCAGTACCGGACACATGCCCAGCAACATGACAAAAACAGGGTTTTCCCGCCACAGTCCGCGCAGGAACGTATCCGGCGTGACCGCTTCATACTCTTGTTTCTTTTTGGGCATGCTACTCATTCGCTTGCCTCACTGTTCATTAGTGAATCCAGAGTTAATGAATCCAGATGCTGGTGAATAACCGGCAGCCACTGTTGTGCGCTCAGGTTGATTGCCTGACCAATGGCATTGGAGGTAATAGTGGCACCGCTGATAGCGTCGATCTCCCAGGCGTTCTGTTTGGTACCGCTTTTTACCGTAACAATGTCGTTAGCGAGGGCGGAACCACTGGTGGCAAGGCGAGCGTCCAGCCGGTCAAAGTTGGCAAGGAAGTCCTCGTCGGTCAGCACCTTGTCACCCAGTCCCGGAGTTTCCGTCATGGTCAGCACCTGATAAGCGGTAATCGCTTCCAGCTCAGGCTGATAGCCAAACATGATATGCACCGGACCGGCATAACCGGAGGCAACGCCGGGAACGGCAAGCCCTTTCAGGTCACCACTGGCGTCATAGCCGCCGTAGATGACAAAACCGTCGTCATCGGTCTGTTCAACCGGAATGATTCCGGATTCAGAGATCACGAAAGAACGGCTGGTCGTGGCACCATGCACAACATTAAATACGGCCGCTTCAGTCGCTGCTTTCTGGTTGGCTTCGATATACGGCATGGCCCATTGAACGACCATGACCACCAGAAAACCTGACAGCAGGGCGGTTAATGTCAGGGTGCGGAACATCGCCAGAACGGGTGTCTGTGGCACGGCCTGTTCTTCCGCCGGTGTGTTGGCGGCGACCTCTGTCAGAGGAATATCGCTACTGCTATCGCTGCTACTATAGCTACTACTCATGCTTCCTCCCCGGGTTGTTGTTTCAGACGAGTACCAAAGGCACGGGGCTGAGTCACACTGTCAATTAACGGTGCCAGGGCGTTCGCCACCAGAACCGCATACATGGCACCTTCCGGAAGACCACCGAACAGTCGGATGATCACGGTCAGGAAACCAATGAACAGTCCGTAAATCCAGATGCCCGTTGGAGTCAGTGGCGTACCCACCATATCCGTTGCCATAAACATCGCCGCCAGCATCAGACCGCCGGAGAAGATAACGAACAGAGGCGTTGGATAGACGTCGGCGTTCATCAGCCAGAATGGAGTGGCAGTCAGCAGTGCGCCAAGAATGACCGCACAGGGAATCTTCCAGCTCATAATGCCACGAGCAATCAGGAAACCACCGCAAAGGAGAACCAGCAGCGCCGATGTTTCACCGGATGAACCACTGACCATACCCAGCAACAGATCCGAAGTACTCGTACTGACTTGTTCAAACTTAAACAGCGACAGCGGTGTAGCACTGGAGTAGGCATCTACCTGCCCGGCAATCCAAGCACTACTGTCTGCCGGGGACATAAACGGCAACGCCAGACTGGATGGAATAAACGACGTAAATCGTTCAGGTAGAAAGCCGGGTGTCCATGTAGTGATGGAAACCGGGAAGGCTGCCTGTACAAAGGCTCGTCCGACCAGTGCAGGGTTAAACGGGTTCTGTCCCAGGCCGCCAAACAGCATTTTGCCGAGGGCAACTGCGATAAAACCGGCGACAGCAGCCATCCACAGAGGAAAGCCCGGAGGCAGAGTCAGTGCCAGAAGAATGCCGGTAATGACCACGCTGTAATCCGACAGCGTGCTTTTTTTCCCGGAAATGGCTGTGAACAGCTGTTCCGTCGCCATGCACGACAGAGTTGTGACAATAATCAGCGCCAGCGCACTGATACCGAACTGCCAGACTGCCCATGCGCAGACAGGTAGCAGGGCGTAGACCACGTTTCGCATGATCTGCGGTACCGTCAGCACCTTCTTCAGGTGCGGTGAGGTACGAATGGTTAAGGGAGTTTGTTTTATCATCCTGTGCCACCCTTATCCTGCACTGCGTGCTTTTTGACGAATGGACTGCTTGGCGACCCGAATCTTCTGGGTCAGGGGAATGTTGGCAGGGCAGGAGTTACTGCAGCAACCGCATTCAAAACAGTTCATCAGGTGAAATTCGTCCATCATTTCCTGGTGACGACTAGCGTCAGCCAGCTTACCCAGCATGGATGGGTTCAGATACATCGGGCAGGCTTCTACACAGGCACGACAACCTATACACGGCATTTCCGGTTCGTGGCTGCTGGGCAGCTGCTCAGGAGGAAACACCAGAATACCGGTGATACCTTTGGTGGTAGCAATATCACGGGTAGCGATACTGGTTCCCATCATCGGGCCACCCAGAATGATCATGCCGGGATTGTCGATAGCGCCCACCTGTTCCAGAACAAACGGCAGTGGTGTACCCAGTGGAATGATGTAGTTGCCGGGCTTACTGACACCGGGACCACTGACTGTAACAATCCGTTCAATCAGGCCACGGCCTTCCGGTACCAGTTCACCGATCTGTGCCAGAGTGCCGACGTTAAACACGGCGCAGCCAATATCTGCAGGAATGCCGCCAGCGGGAACTTCCAGCCCAAGCAGGCTTTTCAGCAGCATTTTTTCCGCGCCCTGTGGGTAGCACGTAGGCACCGCTTCACAGGTTATATTCGTCAACTGATGTGCGACGATGGCTTTACGGATTTTTTCAACCGCATCCATCTTGTTGTCTTCAATACCGATAATGGCTTTTTCAGCGCCCGAAGTGACCATTGCCAGCTGCAAACCTTTCAACAGGTTATCGGTGTATTCCAGCATGGTTCGGTGGTCACAGGTCAGGTACGGTTCGCATTCGCACCCATTCGCTACCAGAGTTTTGATGGTTTTGCCTTTGGGGGCTTTCATTTTTACATGGGTAGGAAACGCTGCCCCACCCAGACCCACAACACCGGCATCCTGCACCGCTTTAACCAGATCGTCTGCGGACATGACTTTGGTATCACGAGGCTGGAGATAACGAATGGTCTGGTCGGAAGAAGGCCAGGTATCAATTAAAATTGCGGGGGTTTTACTGCCATTGGGCATGGACACCAGCTCATCAACGGCTGCAACCGTACCCGTAACGGGCGCATGAATCGGGGCTGAGACAAAACCACCGGCTTCAGCAATGGGTTCGCCCCGAACAACGTCCTGTCCTTTGCTCACGACCGGTTTGGCAGGAGCGCCAATACTCTGCGACAACGGCACAATAATTTTGTTAGAAAACGGCATTCGCCGTATGGGCTTGTGTTCGGTCAGTTCTTTATGGTCTTCCGGGTGTATGCCGTTGGCAAAGCTGTTGCCCTGCCAGGGCAGCCTCAGAAAGCCCTGTTGGTTAAAAAGAGACATTAATGGAAATCCTTTTGGCTGAAAGCATCTCGACTGAAAACATCAGTCAGAAATAACAGGGGTGGGCAGTGCCCACCCCTTTGCTTTTTATGAGAAAGCTATTTCACATCGAAGTTCGTTTTACTGGAACTTCTCAGCCCGCTTGATCAGCTTATCCAGATCCTTTTCATTCTGATCCCATGGGATACCGGGGTGGATGCTGCCCGCAGTGCACTTCTCAGCCGCTTTCACAATATCCTTAAAAGCAGCCCCCTGTGGGTTGGTGATCTGTATCTTGCCGTCGCTGTCGTAGGCAAAGACACCGGGCGCTATGTTGATACACTCGTCACAGGCTGTACATTCAGCGCTTTCCACCCAGACCCCTTCGCCAACCTGTACCGCAGGAATCAGGTTGTCACCCTGTGCGGCTGGTGCGGCGATGGCTGGAGACACGGTGATGGTTCCCACCAGCTCTTCAATCTTGCCGGTCAGCTGGCTGGCCAGTTCTGCTTTCGCTTCCGTGGCTGCGGCCTTGACTTTCGCCTGATTCTCAACGCCGGTCAGGCTGCGCAGTTGACGCCAGAAGTGACGACGCTCGTCGCAGGAGTTGACCATCTCCTGAGCCACCAGAACCCGAACCAGATGGTTCTTGTTGTCGGTGGCCATCACGTAAGGGAACAGACCTTCACGATCACTGTTGTCCATTTCCAGGAACTCGTGCAGCGGCACCATTTCATCGTTCCAGGCATCCTGAGGCACTTTGCGGAAGTGCTTGCTGAAGCGACCTTCAGTCATGGCAAAGTCTGCAAAGGTAAAGGGCAGTTCCATGGTCTTCTGTTCGCCTTCCTCATCCAGATACTTGATTGGATAAGTCAGCCAGTCTTCGGTCAGCTTGGCATTGCCTTCCAGAGAAGCGCAGTCCTCATAGCTGGTGCCAGCGTCCGGATCGTAGCGGAACAGTGGGTACGCACGGGAATCTACCGCCAGTTTGGACTGATGACGTGCCATGTCGTCGGCAATGCCATGCTCTACCGGACAGGCGGCGTAGATATTAAACAGCGCCGGGTGACGGCTGTTGAAGCCATCAATAAAGCCTTCCAGCAGATGCGTGGTGTGTGCGGCAGAGCTTTGCAGGATAAAGCTGGTACGATGCGCCATACCGATCAGGCTGATCTCCTTACGCATCTCGGTCTTACCGTGTTTCGCCTTGCCATAAGGGCTCATATCCGCCACCTGACTGACAAAGCTGGACGTACAGGCCTGACCACCGGTGTTGGAGTAAACCTGGGTATCCAGCACCATCACCTTGATCGGTACACCGGATGCCATGGTGCGGGACAGGTTCTGGAAACCAATGTCGTACATCGCGCCGTCACCGCCAATGGCGACAACCGGCGGACACAGGCGGTATTCTTCATCGCTGAACTGGTTCCACTTGAAGTGAGTGAAAAAACTGTCGTGTACTTCCGGATCGTACTGGCCTTCCAGTTCCAGCTTCGCCTGACGTATGGCCTTGAAGCCTTCCGCCATTTTCACCATATGGCCTTCGAAGAGTCCCATCGCCAGCGAGGTGCTGTCCTGGAACAGGTGGTTAGCCCATGGGAACGGGTATGGGTTGTAGGGATAGGTTGCACCCCAGACAGAAGTACAACCAGTGGAGTTGGTGATACCCATGGCGGCACGGCCACGGCCGGTGGTGCCTTCGCTGTAGCGATATTTCAGATGCTTCAGCTTCTCAACCAGCTGAGTCACCCAGCGCAGCCACTTCGGATCAATCGGAGTGCTGGCACCTTCAGCGTTCAGGCTGTCGGTCAGGTTTGCCAGAGTCAGGTCGTGGTCGCTGTGCTTTTCAATGGCATTCTCAATAGCGTCCACATTGCTGATATCAACACCACCCGCCAGTTTCATGCGGATATGGGTTTCCAGCCTGGCCACCAGGTCATCGATCTCTTTCAGGTGTGCTTTCACCCGTGGTTGCATCATGGCGGTGACGGTAGACGTCATCAGATGGATGATGCTCTTTTCTCCACAACCCAGACATGCACCGTCACCGCAGACGGTGGACATGTAGTTGGCCTTGTCCATCAGCAGAGTTTCGAGCGCGCCGACTTTTTCATCAAGATCGTCAATGCGGCTGAACTGTTCGCTGGTGGTGGGCAGATCCATCCAGAAATCCCAGTTCTTGCGCATTCTGTCCACAGAGTCATCGGTCTGTGGCTTCACCACCAGGGCGTTGTCAGTACATACCTGAACACACTCCATACAGCCTTTACAGGTGTTAGGATTCAGGGTGATAGACAGCAGACCACCGGAGCCTTTTGCCTTCTTCTCACGACTGGTGTAGTACGGCTTGGTAATGGAGAAGTCAAACTTACTGACCTGATCCAGCAACAGGCTGAATTCCTGTTCCTGAGCTTCTTTCTGGGAACCTTCCAGAGTAGAGTTGCTCAGGTGTTCCAGAACCGCCTGATCAATCAGCTGGTTTGGATTGGAACCTTCGCCACCGGTTTCAATCAGCTCCCGTACACGCTTTTCAATGGCACGGGTATCGCGACGCAGATAGCGGGTTGGCATGCCTTTGGTTTCGATACGGTTAATAGCGGTTTCAAACACTTCACCAAAGGTGTTCACCAGAGCAGGCAGGGCGCTGTCCGGGCAGATGGTGAAACAGTCGCCACAGGCTGTACAGTTTTCCGGTACCCACTCCGGGTATTCGAAGCGTATGCCGGTCATATCACGGTAAGCGCCGGTTCCCGCTGGCATCAGGCTCATGGCCAGGCTTGGGTCGGCAGGGTTGCCTTCGCCGTCGCCTTTGGCGTAGAAGGAAGCGGTATCGTCCCAGAACTTGTGCAGGTCGGAAACACCGTTTTTGCTGACCGGCACCTGCTTCAGCATTACGGGCAGTTTTTCTTCTTTGCGAACTTCCGGCAGGGAAGCACCCACCACCTTGCCGGTGATCTCAACCATTTCGTCAAAGCCACGGCGTACTACACGAATGTTGTCGTCGACAACGTGAGCGCCCTTGTGACCAAACTTGCTTTGCAGCTGACTGCGAATCGCTTCAAACAGACTTTCCTCAGTGAGGGTGCCGCGCTTGAGCAATGGAGACGCCCGGAAGAAGGCCCCCTGGAAGGCGTTACCCTGCATACGATACTGGAGCTCAGGGTTGGAGGCCTCTTCACGAGCGATCTTGAAACCATCCAGATAATAAATGTTGATATCGTTATCAACGATATACTGCTGATACTTACGGGGGATGGTTGCCCAGACTTCCTCTGCGGATTCGAGAGAACTCTGGATAATGAACACACCGCCGGGCTTCAAACCAAACAGCGGGTTGGAATGACCGAACACATTAGCATCCGGGGACATCACCACGTCAACATAATGGTATTCGCAGTTGATGCGGATTGGCTCAGGCGCAGCGGACAGGTAGTAAGTCGTTGGCTGACCTTTTTTCTCGGAGCCGTATTTAGGATTCGCGCGAATGTCGTAACCCAGCAGGTCAAACAGGGTCACCGCCAGGTTCTTACCGGTGGTGATCATGCCCCAGCCGCCGATGGAGTGCAGGCGGGCGGTAATGGCGCCTTCCGGCAGCAAGTCCGGGTTTTCAGAACCTTTCAGGCTCATCTTGTGAATTTCAGGGTAGGCGTCCAGCAGTTCCTGACGACGAATGTCTTCTTTTGGACTCAGTCCTTCTTCCCGGGTGAAGTCGATGCCCAGATAGAAGAACTTCTGGTGTCTGCCTTCCGGCAACATGTTTTCAATGGCTGCAATAATACCTTCTGGCTGCAGGTCTCGGGAACCCAGCCCGAAGCAACCGGAGTACAGACGAGGCGTGTCGAATTTAGCAAAAGTCGCATAGTTCTCGTAAGGCTTGTCGCCCTGAGCCATGCCGTTTTCCTGACACTTTGTGATCGCCGCGCGAATCTCACGAATCATTGGCAGGTCTTCTGCCAGAGGTTGGTCGGTACGCTCCAGAACCACAACGCCTTTACGACCCTTCAAGGCTTTGCCGATCAGGTCGCCGGGGAATGGGCGGTACATGGTCAGGTTCACAACGCCCATCTTCACGCCACGCTTTTCACGCATGTAGTCAGCGACAGCGCACGCCTGTTCGGCCATCGAACCCTGTCCGACCACCACGTATTCGGCGTCGTCCATCTTGTAGTTCATGACACGTTCATAGCGACGGCCGGTGAGCTGGTAGTACTCTTCCATGCACTCGTCAGTGATCTTTGAAATGTGTTCAAAGAAGTAAGGGCGCTGAGCTGCCACGGACTGCATGTAAGCGTCCTGATTCTGAACCGTACCGGCAACAACTGGATTATCAACGTCCCACAGTTCAGGTACACGACGACGCTTTTCACCGTAGATCAGCTTCTGGGCGGGTGTCGGGCATTCAATAATATCGTCCGGACGACCACAGAACTCTTCCACCAGTTCTCTTTCAGGCACCATAACCGGTTCGATCAGGTGTGTGGTCAGGAAACCGTCCTGTGCTACGGCGGCAGGTGTCAGGGACAGTTCCGCAATTTTGCGGCCAATCAGGTTCAGGTCGGCAGCCTGCTGAGCGTTGGTGGCGAACACCTGGAAGAAACCGGTGTCGTCGATACAGTGATAGTCATCGTGGCCACAGTGTACGTTCAGAGACGCTTTGGTCATTGCACGAGCGCCGACGTTCAGAACATAGGGCAAACGTTTGCCCACAGCCGCGTACAGGGATTCGTGCATAAAGGCGATACCCTGGGCAGAGCTGAAGTTGGTGGCACGCAGGCCACTCATGGACATACCGGCTGTTACGGCCGCTGCTGCATGCTCTGACTCAGGCTCAACAAAGATCAATGGCTTGCCGGATACGTTGACATGACCGGCGGATGCCTGTTCTGCCCAGTACTCACCCATCTGGGTGGATGGGGTGATAGGGTAGGCACCGGCAGCATCAGAGGCTTCACGTTCACACATGATCACCGCGGTGTTACCGTCGATGGCCATACGCTTGCCGGGATACTTAAACTGCTTTTCGACTGACTTGACCAAGAGGGATCTCCTTCCAAACGACCACTTCTATTGTTTTAACCGCAGAGAGGCCCATAAAGCTCCAGCTATGGAACTGCTCATGAATGGTTAAAACGTTCGGGGCTCAATTCTTTAATTACGCGATCTTTAAATTACGCAACGGGTAAGGCATCTTTGCGGATGACTTTCTTTGCTTTTTTGCCTTTGCGGATAATGTCGTCTTTCTCGAGCCAGACGATGGCACCCGTTGGGCAGCGTTCTATGGCAGCTTTTTCTGCCTTGTTATTCAGGGTGTAATTCACAGTAGCAAGGTTGTTACTGATCGCGATCAGACCTTCTGCCGCATCCATTTCACAACGACCGCACGCGGTACAGGCAACGCCACAGTCGGACTCTGCCTTGTCACCAAATTCTTTGTTATTGCAGGCGACCCAGAGTTTATGGCTGATAGGCTGCATGGATAACAATGCCCTTGGGCAGGCATCGATGCAGTCACCGCAGGCGGTGCATTTCTCTGCGTCGACATGGGGCAAACCGTTGCGATCAAGGTAGATGGCATCGAACTGGCAACTGACGACACAGTCTCCCTGTCCCAGGCAGCTCCAGTTACAGCCTTTGCCACCACCGGCCACGAGGTCGGCTGCACGACAGCCTTCCATGCCTTCATAATGGGCGCGCTGCCAGGCTACATGTGAACCACCGGCACAGGCGACACGGGGCAGCTGTTTCTCGGCAACGCTCATGGCAACGCCGAGCATGCTGGCGATGTCTTTGTTCTTGTCGCTGGTATTGGCGGTACACTGACCGGGCTGGAAAGTCCCTGCTACCAGCCCTTCAGCAAAGGCGCGGCAACCGGGAGAACCACAGGCACCGCAATTGGCCCGTGGCAAAAGGTCTTCAACTTCATCGATGCGGGGATCTTCGAAAACATAAAAGCGTTTATTGGCAACGATAAGCAATACAGCCAGCAATCCACCCAGTACAGGAGTACGGCCATAAAGCCTGTGGCGCTGGTGATGATCAGACTGGTATCCAATAGCACTCCCCCATCTGTTGTTCAGGTCAGGTATTCCGTCGTTTTATATTTCAGGCTGTTGGCAGAAGCTTTTTGCAAAAAAAAGCGATCAGGCTTCGAAACAGGGCAAAACTATTCAGAGAAATACGCTGTGCCGGAATTTTATTCAGAACCCGGCTGTGTTCTTGTTTAATAATGTGGTGAGAATTGTTAATGAGTTTGTTAATTAATGATTTGATGTGGGTCAGTTTTTGTTTCTATTTGCAGATATTGATAAATCTGCAATTTAAAAGCATGTTTAATAGATCGATTAAATGCGAATGATTCTTTTTTGTGAGTGTGAACAGTGTTTAGATCACCTTGCCTGATAAATAATTCAGGTTGGGTACAGGCGAAATGGAAATTGTTAAACAGCTGCTTTATGGTAGAGACAGGCTCAAATAAAAAATATCGATTGACGCATGAATAACTTAAAAAAAAGAGTCTACAGTCTGCTTCTTCTTATTTTGCTGCCTTTCCTGCACAGCTGCTCGACTTCCTATGTTTATGACAACCTTGGCTGGCTGGTTCACTGGTATGTGGACGATTATGTAGAGCTGACATCCCAACAGAAAAAGGAATTTGACCGACGTTTCAGCCAGTTACAGCAGTGGCATAAAGAGAGCGAGCTACAGGAATATCAGCAGTGGCTGGAGGGTATCAGAGAACAGTTATTGCAGCGGCAGCTATCCTCGGAAGAAATTCTGGTTTATGTACGCTCACACCGGCAGAAAACACTGGTGTTCTGGGATCGTTTGATGACACAAGCGGAACCGCATTTACTGCAACTGCTGGAGCAGTTGTCTGAAAAACAAAGACAGAACCTTATAGAAAACATCAGACAGCAGATGTTGAAGCGCTATGAAACCCGTCTGACAGCCAGCAGAACCCTGTGGGAAAAAGACAAGGTAGCCCGCATGGAAAAGGGCTTAAAGCCCTGGATTGGTTCCCTGAGCAAGGACCAGAAGAACAGGCTGAACCGCTGGGCCAGTTCATTGCACAACGTTGATAAGCTGAATCGTGAATTTCGCCTTGACTGGCTGGCCCGGTTAATCGATTTACAGCCATTGCCGCTGTCTGAAAGGCGGGGGAAGCTGGCGGAACTGGTGGCAAACCCCGACCACTTCAGAACCCCTGAACATTTGCAGTTGCTGAAGGAAAATCGTGAACTGACAGATGTAGCCATTGCAGAGGTCATCGCCCTGCGTAGTAACAGGCAGAATAAGACAGCACTGGCCGAGATTGACCAGTGGCTACGGCGTATAAAAAGCAGTAGGGGCTGAACTTGTAGCTGCCTTGATACTCCCTGCCTGTCATACGGCATTCCTTCCATAAGTTAAGAGCCTGTCAACCGATAACCTGATTAATGATTAACCGTCAGGCAGGCTCGAGAGAGATGATACAGCCCTTTAATCCCGATGCTTTCACCCGTTCCGGTATTGCCAAGAGTCAGTTAGCCGGCAATATTCTGCGCTTTTCAGAAAATAATCAGATTGGTACTGAGGACAGGGGGGTATTCTGGCAGAGCAAAGGGGCAAAAAAGTTTGGCCGGGCTGTCAAACTCTTTATTGATCGTCGACAGCAATTAAATGCCAAGTTAAAACTTCAGACAAATCAGGGACAGCAGGTGGTGGTTGATACCGGCCTGAAGCAACGCTCAATAAAAGTCATTAGCCCTGAAGAGTGCAAAAATCTGGTTAATCTCAATAAGAGTGATCCGGTCAGTGCGATTCATCAGGCAGAAATTGGCCTGTTGGAAATGGTTGTCAGAAATAACCATGCTGGTGTCAATGAGGCAATGGATAATCTGAAAAGCGTTTTTCAACAGCAATACCCGAATGACTGGCAGGAAAAGTATCCGGCTTTTCTGAAAAATGAAGCAAAAGAAATACTGCAATTAAGCCAGAAACATTCAGGCCGGTCTTTTTTGGCCAGAATTTTTCTGGGTAAGCTCAAATACAAAAAAGTCATGGAAGTTCTGAATAAGAAAATAGACAAACAGCAGGGAGAGCTGAAGAAGCTGGAAACGGATCGCATTATCCAGGGAGTTCAGGCAAAAGCACGTACCCCGCGACGACCGGAGGCCCGGTCTCAGAACTGGCGGGCGACAAAGCCTTTGCGTAACCGGGGAGCTGCACCTGTTGCAGACAACAATACCAGCCAGATACCTCGACAGAATACACCAGAACCTGTGGTTCGCACTCAACAGGCGGTTTCGCCTTCTCTTGCCAATACACCAGAAGCCCGAACACCAGAAGGACGGGTACCTGTTGCTGAAGAGTCGCCTGAGATCAAACGGCAGCTGGCTTTTGAGATCATTCGGGATCGCTCCGAAGAGATAAAAGCTGAAGACTATCAGCTGGCAGAAGAGTATGACCTGTTAAATAGCGACATGGTAGAAGCCCTGCTGAAAGAAGGTGATGTCAGTCACGCTGTACAGACATTTACGGAACTGGCCCGGGCGTTAAGACCGGAGAAGCAGGTTAGCGATAAGCCTTCCTTTGCAGAGCCTGCTCAGCCAACCGATACCCCTGACAGCCAGAATAGAGCTGGGCAGCAGAGGCAGGCATTATCCGCAGGGGATCAGCGCCTGATGGCCAGACTGATGCGTGAAAAGGACTTTTCCGGAAAGCCCCTGGTTCAATCGGAAGGTGAATTCAGGCAGTTATTTGCCGGGTTGCCTGACGGCTCGGTCAGTGATGATCAGGCCATCAGCGCACTCAGGCACTTTCGCAAGCTGCAACAGTATCAGGACATGATCAGTGTTCGCTTTACGCCCGACATGTACCCGATTCTTCTGCGCTCGAATGCTCTTGAAGACGACGCAATGGAGTTGAACCCTGCAGGGCTGGACGCGGATATCTATGCTCAGTTAAATACGCCCGAAAATCGAACCCAGATGCGTAAAGAGGCACTGTTAAATGCCTTTAAAACGGTGGGTAAATATAAAGATGTTGTACCGGAGAGAACCGCCATCGATCAAATTCACGAAGCAGGTATGAAGCCCCTCGCATCGGGGCTGTATAACTGGGGAAATAACTGCTTTATGAATGCCTCCCTGCAGATGATTGCGATTCATATGGCTGCCCCTGAATTGTCGGATGTGGTGCTTGACTATCAACCCGCTGGTCTCACTGAAGAGCAGACAATGCTCTACCTTCAGCTTCAGCAAAGCTTTCTGAATGTGTGTGATGCGATTAACGATCGCGACAGTCAACCTGTTGCGCTGGTCAGCCTGCAACGTCAGTTTATGCAGGACTACCTGAAATACAGTCAGGCAACAGGTAGGCAAGCAGCGTCTTTTATTCTTGCTGACCAGCAGCCTGATAGTCTTCGCCCTGCCCTGATCCCCCAGCAGGACCCTCACGAGTTTTTAAATGACCTTGCAGATATTTTTGGCTTGAGCCACCACCCTAAATGCAGTGTGCATTTGTATGATCATAAAAAAATGATGTACCAGGGCAAAGAAAGACTGAGAAAAACGATGGATGAAGGCGGGCATGCCTTTCTGCCCATTAGCGTAAACCGGCAAAGCCCCAAAACCATTAGCCGTTGCGTTTCGGCTCATCTATCGCCGGAAAAACTGGATGAATTTAATCGGTTCAAATGGGACAGGGCTGATAAAGCGAGGGTTGGGCTGGCAGACGGGGATCAGGTAGATACGTTAAAACAGCAGGCATTTGTCAGTTCCGGTCAGCGGCCACCGGACCGGCTTATGCTACAAATGAAAATTTTCGGGTTTGAAAATGGCGCAGCCAGCAAGCTCAACGACGAAGCAGCGACTTTAATGGCTCACTCTGACAGACGGGTTCGTATACCCATTGCATCTAACCCTGACGGTGAGCCGAACAATAAGGAATACGACATAACAGGCATTGTGTGTCATCGCGGCAGCTCATCGACTTCCGGTCATTATGTCAGCCTGAGGTTTGAAGGTGACAAGGTGATTGTCTGTGATGATGATGTGGTGCTGGAGTTGAATGAATATGCCCGTTTCCGGGGCAGGCCGCTTTATAAAAACTGGCAGGATTTTTGTGCAAAGGAAAAATTAACGGGCTATCTGTTTTCCCTTCAGAAGGTGAAAAGCAGAGCCATGGCTATGGGGGGGTGACTGACGGGGAGT
Organism: Endozoicomonas sp. NE40; assembly: GCF_040549045.1. Taxonomy (NCBI): domain Bacteria; kingdom Pseudomonadati; phylum Pseudomonadota; class Gammaproteobacteria; order Oceanospirillales; family Endozoicomonadaceae; genus Endozoicomonas; species Endozoicomonas lisbonensis. Next base: position 3,147,182 of record NZ_JBEWTB010000002.1, read on the forward strand.
TTATGAAAACTCCCCGTTTTCCTTTAACCTGCAAAGTTACTCTACAGGTGCTTCAAGCCCGGCTTCTTCAGGGTTCACACGCCAGATTTTGTAATCCAGTGTCATACCGTCTTCTACAAAAACGACCAGCGGCATACGGTCGTTGTAGCGCATATTCTGTAGCTCATTGTTGCTGGCAAGTACTTTGATATCCTGCTCTCCGGATGGGCATGCCATCAGGGTAGAAGGCCCTGCGTTGAAATCGCTGATTTTGTAGTAGGAGTAACCCCAGCCCTGAATACTTTCTCTTTCGACATTCACGCTGGCCAGGCGCTTATTACAGGTATCTCCACGTACAACCATACCTGGCAACAGTTCCAGTCGCGCTTCATCTTCCAGCTTGGGCAAGCGAATGACATGGCGCGTGTAGCCTTTCATCTCTTCTGGAAACATTTCTATGGATTTGGACTGAGCTTCTGAAGGCTCACCGGCAAAAGCAACGGTGCTGGTGGCGGCGAGAAGGGCAATGTAGCTGGCTTCGAGAAATTTTTTCATGGCTGGGTACTAAGTGGGTGCTAAGTCTTTTCGTTCAAAAAAACGAAAAGCAAAAATTTTTAAATACGCGCTGAGTATGCATGAAAGAGCAGCTATAAACATCTTTATTAACAGGTATTTACTTGATATTCAAAAGATTCACATTTTCTTTACAGTGGTGAGGCTTAGTCAGGATTCTCGGGGGTTATCAGCCTTCCGGAAATGCAAAAACGGGGTACTGTCAATGACAATATCCCGTTTTCCAAAAGCTCGCTTAAGGTTTTGTCGGCGGTTAATTACTTAACCGGACGAGTAACCTTAACCTTGCCATTTTCGTCGTAGCTGTCCGGGTACAGTTCGCTCAGACGAGGCTTACGCTGACGACGCAGAGGAGCACGTACCCACTCTTCCATTGGCGGCATGTCGTACTGATTCTGCAGCTTCAGAATTTCTGCCTTCAGACGCTTAATTTCCTTGGCGTACTTTGGATCGTTGTAAGCGTTGTTCATTTCCTGTGGGTCTTTTTCCAGGTCGTAGAATTCCCACTCGTCCATACGGAAGTAGAAGTGCATCAGCTTGTAACGCTCGTCACGAACACCATAGTGACGCTGTACACGGTGGATGGCCGGGAACTCGTAGAAGTGGTAGTACAGGGATGTACGCCAGTCTTCATTAGTGCCGGCCAGCAGGTCAACCATGGATACACCGTCTACGTCTGCTGGAATTTCAACGCCAGCATATTCCAGGAAAGTAGGAGCGTAGTCGATGTTCTGGACCATTTCCTCAACAACAGTGCCAGCCTTGATCCTGGCTGGGTACTGCATTACCAGAGGAGTACGGAAAGACTCTTCGTACATGAAACGCTTGTCGAACCAGCCGTGCTCACCCAGGTAGAAGCCCTGGTCAGAGGTGTATACGACGATGGTATTTTCATGCAGGTCGTTGGCTTTCAGGTAATCCAGAACTTCACCAACAGAGTCGTCTACAGAACGGATAGTTGCCAGGTAGTCCTGCATGTAGCGCTGGTACTTCCAGATCGCCATCTCTTCTTCAGACCAGTTGGCTTCGTTCTTGTTCATGTAGTCGTTACGTTCCTGATACGCAGCATCCCACTCGGCGCGCTGTTCAGGGGTCAGACGTTCCAGCAGGTGAGGCCAGATGTCTTTACGCCATTCGGTTTCACCAACACCAGTGGTCATCTTCAGGTCGTGACCTTCCTGAGCATCACGGTAGATGTTCATTTCCTGACCCTGGGCAGCGACACGACCTTCATAGTCGTCAAAGTACGTTTCAGGCACAGGGAATTCTACGTCAGCAAACAGCTGGGTGTATTCCGGCGCAGGCATCCAGTTACGGTGTGGTGCCTTGTGGTGCATGATCAGGGCGAAAGGCTTGTCCTTGTCACGCTGGGAGTCCAGCCAGGTGATGGTCTTTTGGGTGATCATGTCGGTGGTGTAACCGATTTCGGTTTCAACGCCGTCTTTGGTGATCCAGTCCGGGTTGTAGTACTCACCCTGGTCGTTCAGGATTTCCCAGTGGTCAAACTTGAAACCGTCCGGAGTCAGGTTGATGTGCCACTTACCAATAGCCGCAGTCGTGTAACCTTCGTCGTGCAGCAGGTTGGTCCAGGTGTCCTGGGTACCGTCGAACACCTGACCGTTGTACATGAAGCCGTTTTTGTGACCGAACTTACCGGTGAACATCGCTGCACGGGATGGACCACACAGAGAGTTGGTGACGAAAGAGTTGTCGAAACGTACACCGTTTTCAGCAATACGGTCGATGTTTGGCGTAGGAGCCATTTCGCCGATGATATCGCCGTAGGCGCTGACCGCGCGTACTGCGTGGTCGTCGGACATGATGTAAATAATGTTCGGGCGCTGAGCTTCAGCGGCTTCTGCCGGTGCTGCTTCAATGGGTGCTGCACTCACTGCCTGGGACAGGGTGCCAGCTACCATCAGTGACAGTAACTTTTTGTTCACTTAGACACTTCCTAGCGTTTTTTAAAATCTGGTTGCAAACCCGGCTTCAGCCAGGCCACAACAAAAAACGGTGGACAGTACATTGCAATCGTTTCAGTGAAACGATCTCTCCTGCTTCCGGAAATGGAAGGTCTGCAGCCTTCAGGGACATTGAAATCAGCCAATAATGAGCAGATGTCGATGTTAAACTCTGGAAACGAGGGGAGTCGAGACTGTCCAATTCGGTGATAGTAACGACACAGAAGTGACAACCTGTAAGACACAGGTCAATGAATGCTGAAATTTTTAGTTGATTTCAGTTAATCTGTATTTAAATCTTTATAAAAGCCTTTAATTATAAGGGTTTTAGGCTGGTTAAACGATTTATACAAAGTGTAAGGAAGGCTGGTTTTATCTTGGCTTTTTGCAAGCTTTTTGTTGGTAGCCGTAGGTTGGGACGAACTAAGTGACTCCCAACACGATGACAACACACAATGTCCAGAGCAAAAGCTTCAGGGAGAACTATGCTGGTCACTGTGTTTGTGTTGGGTGTCGCTATCGCTCGACCCAACCTACAGGTTTTATTTACAGGCTATTTCGCTCGATCAGCTTGGTGGGCTGGATTCGAATAGGTTCGATGTCATTGTTGCCTTTTAATGCCTGAAACAAAGTTTCGGCAGCACTGATGCCCATTTCAAACTGCTGATGAGAAATTGTGGTTAAGGGCGGCGTAGTGACTGCTGCTTCCCGAATATTGTCAAAACCAACGACTTTAATGTCTTTTGGAATGCTCAGGTTATGCTCGCGGGCTGCCCGGTAGATACCCAGTGCCATCTCATCGTTGGCGGAGAAAATGGCTTTCGGGATAACGCCTTTGTCAAACAGGGCGTTCATTTTGCGGTAGGCACCTTCTTCCGTAAAATCGCATTCCAGAATAAAGTCGTGATTGACGGGAACACCACAGAAACCGAGCGCCGCAATATAGCCATCCAGTCGTTTCTGACTGTCGTATGAGTCTTCCGGGCCACCCAGAAAATACACTTCCCTGGCGCCACTTTTAACCATCGTTTTGGTGGCTGTGAAAGCACCGCCGAAGTTATCGATAAGAATGCTGTAAATATGGGGTGACTGAATTTCACGGTCAAGCACCACCAGTGGCAGATCTTTTGAGGCCATGGAAGTCAGGAACTCATTGTCAAACGAGTTGGTCAGGATGATGGCACCATCCACCATGCGGTCGCGCAGGTATTTATAGGCGGTGGAGCTTTCCTCACCATACAGGCTGCAGGCCACCAGGTCGTAACCGGCCTGGTGAACTGCTTTCTCAATACCCCGGGCGATCTCGCTGTATATGGGGCCAAACCAGGAGTTGAAGAAAATGCCGATGGCGCGGGTGTTTTTCTGTTTCAGCAGTTTTGCGTTGCCATTGGCCACATAGTTTAGCTTTTTGGCAACCTTCAGAACGTGCTGGCGTGTCTTTTCACTGATCCGGTCTTTTCCGTTGATGGCATAGGACACAGTCGAGATTGAAACCCTGGCTTCTCTGGCTACGTCCTTGATGGTGGCTTTCACTGCTTTACATCTCCGCTGGGTCTGACACGGTCTGGTGACTTAGGGTGCCAGAGGGCTCTTCAGGTGTCTGCTGTTCAGTTTTGCCTGAAGATCGTTTAATTGTTTGTCAGTACTAACATGGTACTGAAGTGTTGTTTCTTCTGCTGCTTCACTACGAAAGTGGGACAGAGGCTGATTTATTACAACCCTGCCCTCTGAGTCTTGAAACGTTTGTTTGGCACGACGGGTATTATATGTATCAAACTCTACACTTTGGTAGGGTTTTGTTACATGGGTCGGTAAGAGCTTGTCAGCGGTCTGTAAGTCAGCCGAAATTATCCACCGGGTTTCGAGTGTGTTCAGCTGACTAAATGGAAGCTACTCCGGGTACGCTGATACATACGACTGTTTACGGTTATCACAAAAACAGAGTATAAACGTTTCGACAGAATAGTATGACTGAAAGTGAAATCTGTCAATTGGTTTCTATGGGGGATGTATAGGATTTGGTGCGGTTGGCGCACCGGAGAACTGCACAAGATGGATTTCAAGTCAGACTAATATGGATTCAGTGCCAGACTTTTATGGATTTCTGACCGGACTATTATGGATTTTAAAATGTAAAGATTACCTATTCCCAGTGCTTTCCCGAGATTCCGCACACACTGCGTGCGGAATTGAACTGCCCTGTATCAAGCTGTTGACTGTTGCTTGAACCCGTGAAACGAGAGCTCTTATGCTACGGCAAGCCTTACCTTGAGTGCGCGTAAGAGACGATGAACAGTATCCCATTTTGGCTGAACTTTTCCATTGAAGGTTTTATAGAGGCTTTCTCTGTTTAAGCCCGTTTCTTTTGCAAGGTTACTGATGCCTTTATGCTTAGCGACATGACCCAGGGCAATGATGAAAACATTGGGGTCATCATCAAGGTAAGCTTCTGACAGAAATTCAGCGATTTCATCTTCTCCCTGGAGAAAATCAACTGGGTTGAATGGTGTAAGTTTTTCGCCCATAACCTATTCCTTCAAGTTTTTTAATATAGCTTTGGCCTGCTCTATGTCTCTTGCCTGGCGATCCTTTACCTTAGCAAGCCACCTCTTGAACGTATCTGTCGTTACAATTTCGTAGCTCATAGAAGGATTGTAGCCTGTAGGCTACGTGCCTGCAAAGACAAGTTTAGGGAAATTCTATGAGTACCGTCGGCCAAAAGGAGCGGGTAATCCAGGCAAGCAGGCTGTCAGTGAGTAACGATGTTTCTTTTGTCTGAAAAGGGAAGGCGAGTGGTTTTAGGCCTGGAAGTATGATCTGGAGAGAGGCGTTCCCACGCCGGGCGTGGGAACTATTCTGGAACTATGAGTCCATTCTTATTCAGAGTCAGTTGGATTTGCAACAAACTTAATGTCGGAGATATGCATGGTCATACCAGCATACACACCACCGGCGCCACCATTGGACTGAATCAAAATGCGGTTGATGTTACGAGGCAGGTTAGCTTTCATCTCCCCATTTGGAGCTTCAAAGAATGCAGCAACAGGGAGTTCGACTACCTTAACTTGACCTTCTACATAATCGCTCAAATCAATGTTAATGGTCGGGGTGTTAGTGGTTTTGTAGTCATCGCCAGTAAAATCACCATCCTCATCAAACTGATGATCGATTTCATCACCAGTCATTCTTACTCTGAAGTTAGGCAGCTTTTGTTCAGCAGGAACGTTGTCAACAATCAGGTTGAACTGCAGCTTGGAGTTTGCAACATGATAGCTCAGATTTTTGAAGGTTTTTTCTTCGTCTTCCGAAGGAGAGGCAAACTCCAGACCAGTATTACCGTTACCGCCAACAGTTAGCTCAACACCATTGTTTTTCGCAGCGAAACTGGCGCCGTTACCATGCTGGAAGTGTATAATTTCTGAAGCCCAGCCGGTTGCTTCTTCAAGGTCACTGCCTTCTGCTAGAGAGAAAATTTCATCACTGGCTTTTTCATTGTTCAGGCTACAGTCGTAAGCGTACCCACCACTTGCGTAAGAGTTAGAGCGAATGGTGATTTCTTCGATAGCAAATTCCAGGTCAGATTCTGAAATAAACTTGAATGGCGTAGTGGTGCTTGTCAGGTTTGAACCAGTAAAGCAGGAGTGAGCAATCTGAATGCGCTGACCTACATTCTGAGTGCTGCCACTAAGAGAGTTATACAGGTCTGTAATATCCAGTTTTGATCCAGGAACTTCTATGAATACACGGCTGTCAGCTTCAGGAGTGGTGATAGGGTGGATGGTTGTACGAACTACGCCTTTGCCCCACTTGGCACCTGTTGTGGTTGGAGTAAAGTCCCATCGGGTGTCACTTTTGGCGATGATGCTACCGCCAGCGCCATCTGTGATGGTTACATGAACAGCGTCGTCTGGAAGCCAGCCTTCGCCTTCAGGATCGTATTCACCGGTTTTAATGTTGCCTTGATCGGTATTAACGTCTTCTCTTTCGATCAGAGTCATTTTGCCTGTGCTGTCAACAGTGAAGAGTTCAAATGCTTCATCGTTACCAAGGTTGCCAGTGTTTGCCCAGCCGTAAAAGTTCACAGTGTTGTTGGTTCTTTCAGCAGGGGCGCCACCGGAGCCACCAGAACCATCTTCATACTTATCATCCAGAATACACCCAGACAACAAGGCTACCGATATAGCACTGAGAGCAAAAGTTTTAACAGCTTTTTTCATACTTAAATCCATGCTTCTTTGTAGGCTGATGGCTGCGGTGGCTGACTGGAAAATGCTGGCTTGATCCGTTGATATCACCAGACATTTCTCTTTGTTAAATAAGCGGAAAGCTTACCTGCTGTTCAGCAACAACCAGAAATAATCGAAATGTTTACAAAGCGAGGCGACGATACGAAATTTCGCTAAATGGGTCAAGGAATAACGATTTCGGAAAAATAAAAACAAAACCTAATACAAATCCAGATCAATTTTTCTCAATTAGAGTCACATTTAATTAGTAAAAAGGTAGCTTATTTCAGGCTTTGTTACAGTAAAGGTATGTTTTAAAACATTGCTGTAGCCCTTACGTGGTGGGGGTTTATACGCGAAACTGACAGTTCGAATGATATAGATCAATTAAATGATATTTTTTGTTAACGGCCTGTTTTCTTTGCAGACCGCTTAAACAAAGGGTTTCACTGAAATCTGTGTTGATTTTTGAAATCTTCAGCGTATTGATGCGTTTCGACGAACCCATTATATTCGCTTTGCTTTTTGGATTTGGCGAAACTGACTCGCCATTTATGCAAGCCAGACAAAGCTGCAGATAATTAAACTTACGCAGTTGGTGTCTATCGCATTCACTATTTAAGAACGTTTTTGCCTGCAAATAGAATTCTGCCAGCGCAATAGCGTGAACAAGCCACCACAAAAGCAACACATTTAGCAACGGATAACGGATTAGGTTTCGGCAGTATTACCATTATGAAAAAGTTATTACTTCCTTTTATGCTTGGCTCCTTTGCCTTGCCTGCAGTCGCAATGGATTATCAGACAACTGATGGTTTTGATCTGCCGGAATTCAGCGCTGACGTGTTTGATGCTTACAATATGGAAGCCAATGCAAACCGTACTCGCCGCCCGCAGCAGCGTCAGGCTCCTCTGCGTACCCGTATTTTTATTGGTACGGAACATACTGAAAACCGGTTTGAAAATCAGGGGAAGACCCAGAACACCAATTTCCTGATTGATGGTAGTACTACTATTAATGACCGTTTTCGTGTGGGCTACGTTATTAACGAACGTAACCTGACTTATCGTGATGGTGATATGGATGACAATCTTGGTAAGCGCCTGACTGCCACCATTAACCCACGATTTGACACCTATGTAAGCCCGAACTTCAGCTGGTTCATGGCCTTCCCGATCAGAAGAACGATTGATGCCAACCGGGGCCGTCTCCCTGACGGTTCTCCGGGTAATGGTGGCCCGGTTGAAGAGCAGGCTTACACTATCAAGCCGGGCTTTAACTACCGCATGGGTGATCACACCTTCAACATTACCGGCCACTTCCGTTATGTTGAAACTGAAAACTACGGTAACAACAATCCTCGCCTTTATAACAAGGCCTACAACTTCAACCCGACTTACATTTACCGTCTGAACCGTACGACGAACATTGGTCTGGAAATGGGTTTCACTGAAAACGATAACCCGAACAACACCTGGAACCGCAATATCAAGCCATCTGTTGCCCATCGCTGGAGCAACGGTATGCGTTCCCAGTTCAGCGTAAACGTTGGTAAGAATGGTCAGGATAATGGTCGTGGTGTTCGCTACACCAACTGGCAAGTCAATAACAACCTGCCTCTGAACCGTAACTTCGACTTGATCGCCAACCTCGGCTGGAGAACCGGTGAACAGTATGAAGACGACGATGGTTATGTAAATGAAGGTACCGGCGACCGCGAAACCCTGTACTTCAAGTTTGGTTTCAACGTTAAGTTCTAATTCAACTGAATCAATGCACCGGGCAACAACCCTCTTGTGATCATTTGATAATGAATCAATTTGTTGCCTGAATGCCGGTGGGTGAAAGGCCCGCCATATTTTCAAGACTGGCAAACAAAACTAGAGTGATTATGAAACTGAGACTTCTCCCGGTTGCTATCTCTTGTGCAATTGCAGCTTCTACTGCTTTCGCATCAACGAGTGCATCCAATTTCGGCTCCGTAATGAACCCTGTCCGCATGGAACAGCCTGCTTCTGTCGTTCACTGGAACGATGAAAAAGAAGAAATGGATGCTTTCATCTCTGACCTGATTTCCAAAATGACCCTGGAAGAAAAGATCGGCCAGCTGGACCTTCAGTCCGGTATCATGGCTGTGACCGGTTCCCAGGTTAACCACCAGTACGAAGACTGGGTCGCTGAAGGTAAAGTGGGTTCCGTATTCAACAACTTCACCTATGAGCGCGCTTACAACCTGCAGAAGCGAGCGGTTGAAGAATCCCGCCTGGGTATTCCTATCATTATCGGTCACGACATCATCCACGGTCACAAAACCATCTTCCCACAGTCTATCGGTGAAGTAGCTTCCTGGGACCTGGAGCTGGCTGAAATGGGTGCGCGTATAGCGGCTAAAGAAGCGACCGCTGACGGCATCATGTGGACCTTTGCTCCTATGGCTGACCTGGTTCGTGACCCACGTTGGGGTCGTGTATCCGAAGCTCCGGGTGAAGATCCATTCCTGGCGACCAAAATGTCTGTTGCCCGTGTACAGGGTTTCCAGGGCGACAACCTGTCTGACACCGACACCATGCTGGCGACTGCCAAGCACATGGTAGGCTACGGCCTGTCTCAGGCTGGCCGTGACTACGGCACCACTGACGTATCTGACTATGAACTGTGGTCCAGCCAGATGCCAATGTTTAAGGCAATGGTTGATGCCGGTATCGCTACCGTTATGACTTCCTTTAACGACCTGAACGGTATTCCGGCGACGGGTTCTCACTACCTGCTGACCGAAGTACTGCGTGACAAGTGGGGCTTCGAAGGCTTCGTAGTCACTGACTACACCGCTGTGAACGAACTGGTTCCTCACGGCTACGCTCGTGACGACAAGCACGCTGCTGAAATCGCATTCAACGCTGGCGCCGACATGGACATGGTAGGTAAATCCTACATGGACTACATGGCTGAGCTGGTTGCTGAAGGCCGTGTTGACGAAGAGAAGATCGACCACTCCGTACGTCTGATTCTGGAAATGAAATGGCGTCTGGGTCTGTTCGAAGATCCTTACCGTTACTTCGACAAGGATCGTGCTGAAACCGATATCCTGACTGAAGAGCACCTGGAACTGGCACGCGACGCTGCTCGTAAGTCTTCCGTACTGCTGTCTAACAACGGTGCATTGCCTCTGAACCTGGAAGAGATCAACTCTATCGCTCTGCTGGGCCCACTGGCTGACAGCAAGCGTGACATGATCGGTAACTGGGCGGCTGCCGGTGACCGTCGTACTCAGCCTGTTTCCATTAAGGAAGGTCTGGAAGCGCGTCTGGGTAAAGATGTGAAGATCCACACAGCTGGCCGTCACGGTGGTGCGACTTATGCTCACCTGCACGATGCAGACGAGACTTCTTCTCACATCGGTATCCGTTCTGTAGCGCGTGACGAGATTGGCAAACCAGCTCACAAGCGCAACATGGAACAGGCGATTAAAGCGGCCAAGAAAGCTGACGTCATCGTTCTGGCGATTGGTGAAGAGCAGCGCATGTCCGGTGAAGCGGCTTCCCGTGTTGAAATCACCCTGCCTGGTAATCAGCGCGAGCTGATGGAAGAGCTGAAAAAGCTTGGCAAGCCAATGGTCGGTGTTGTTATGTCCGGTCGTCCTAACGACCTGAGCTGGGAATACGAGAACCTGGACGCTATCCTGCATGCTTGGTACCCAGGTACTTCTGGTGGTCACGCGATTGCTGACCTGCTGGTGGGTGACTACAACCCATCCGGTAAGCTGCCGATGACCTTCCCGCGTTCTGTTGGTCAGATTCCAATCTACTACAACATGAAGAACACGGGTCGTCCATACGATGCCGACAACGAGAATCAGCGTCAGGAGCACTACAAGTCTCGCTATGATGATTCCCCGAACACGCCTCTGTTCGCGTTTGGTCACGGTCTGAGCTACACCACCTTTGACTACAGCGACATCACTCTGTCTTCTGACACTCTGAAGATGGAAGACGACGAGCTGTCTGTATCTGTTACCGTCACTAACTCTGGTGACTTCGCAGGCGAAGAAGTTGTTCAGCTGTACACCCGTCAGCTGGTTGGTTCCAGAACCCGTCCGGTTAAAGAGTTGAAAGGCTTCCAGAAGATTCACTTCGAAAAAGGTGAATCCAAAGACGTAACCTTCACTCTGACTGCAGAAGATCTGTCATTCTACCGTGGTGACATGACCTGGGGTCCTGAAGCAAGCAACTTCCACGTATTTGTGGGTACTGCTTCTGACAACGTTCAGAAGGCTGAGTTCAAGCTGGTTGACTGATTGGTCTTAAACCGGTTTTGAATGACTGGCCCCGGCATTGTTGATCAATGTTGGGGCTTTTTTTGTGGCATGTGGCACTTTCATGAAAAGAAAGTTGGTTCCTTTGGTGCAGGTTTCCCTGCACTTTTTTTTGACGACTCGTCAGGAGTTGGTCTGAAATTCCAGAATCCTCTGGAGCATTCCTCTAACTTCAGTTATATCCAGCTTCATAACCATTACGTCAGTCTCTGGTCTGCCCAATTTTTCAGAGTTCTGTATAGTTAGAAGATTTCTTCCGCGTCCGACAGCCTCTCAGACCGGTTTTGGCGAGGTGGTGTTGAAGTATCTTTTACGGAAAAACCAGCTTTATCAGAGAGGATGGGTATAGTTTCAAGGTGGCAGGCAGTCATGTCGCTCCCGCATCTTAATGCGAGAGCAACGACGGGAGAATGTCTTAAGGGATTGTAACCAGTCGGATATTACCAACTTTATACATCATTCCATGCAATGAGTGAGGCTTCTGTACAGGTTGAGGCTGCAGAATTAAACCGCGATCAACGTTTTTGAGTGAGTTGAAGTCAATTCTGCCATTGGCGTGAGTGAACAGGGATTTTAGAGGCACTATCGCTTTTACAGGCCCTTCTCCACCCATCCCAGGTGCCAGGGCAACGTTCTGGGAATTTGGCATGCCTGTAATGGTTTCCATCCGGACGTTCATAATCTGGGTTGGGTGGTTGGCGTAGTCTTCTACCTCAAACTCAATCTCCAGTGCACCGGTATTGATATATCGACTTAAATCTTTCGGCAGTTCATCTTTGGTCAGGCGGAATGAAATACCGGAGTTTTGTCCGGGCTCCGCTTCAGGATAATGAACCGTCTGCCTGACATTTGGGAATCCATAAGATTGTGCCGCTCCCCAGCGACCAACGTTGGTTGCCCAGCCGGTATTGTCTGCACCAGCAACAGGGGTGAAAACTTCTTTGTCTTCAGCTTTGTACAGGTCTAGTACATGGCTTATAGGCTCCACGCTATCGCACTGGAGATCAATATTGCTGTTTGTTGAGTTGCTGACAATACGAACATTGCCAAAGTCAAAGTTAATATCTTTATCGGACTCAAAAGAAAAGGCCGTCAGGGTCTCGCTAAAGTTGACACCTGCATCCTGGAAACAGGCAAGAGGTATTTTAACGTTCTGAAGACCGCTGCCTAGAGAGGTATGCGCAACACTGGAAATATCAACAGAGGCTGAGTGTATAGTTGAAGTAGGGCTGACAGAAAGGGAGTCAATGCTCAGTTCAACGGTTACTTTACCCAACTGATTGTTAAAGCGATGAACATGGAAATCAAACTTTAAAGTGGCATTGGCAGTACTGCTGCTGAGGTCGACGCCCAGTTCGTTAGCGCTTCTGGAAAATATTTTTGCAGGCTTGCCTGAACTGGTATTTACGTTAAGCACGCCCTGATGCGTACTGGTATCGACAGGATAAGTAGAAATATTGCCTTGTCTGACATCTTAGGGTGGACATTAAGCTCAAGAAAACAGCATCCCCGGAGGCAGAACTCACCTTGAGCAGCCAAAATACGTTTGAACTACAATATCAAAGCTGAACAAGATGAGTACTGCAAATAGTAGATTAGTTGAAAAAAACTGCTGGCCTGTTTCAACCAGTCAGAACTCTTCAAGATGGCTGAACAACTGAGGTTCACTATACGACAGCGACATATACATCCTTTGGATTTTATCCTGTCACTTATTGCTGCCCTTGGTGGTGATGGAAACTCTGACATCCAGGCTGATTTACACCGTAAATTTAACGAGTTGACTGGCCTGAACGTGTCCTATCGGTCTTGGGCAAATCAGGCTAAAAAAGATGTTCTGCCCGCCCTTATTCTATGGCTATGGCTGCAATGTCTGGAAATATTTTCCCGGAAGGTCATGGCATTTGATGAAAGTAGTCCATTTTCAGAGTTTGAACATATTCTTATTCATGACGGTTCCTCACAGGCTGTCTATGATGCGCTGAAGGAAGCGTTCCCCGGACGGTTTTCAGCGGTCAGTCCGGCAGCCGTAGAACTTCACACGACACTGGATTTTCTCACTAATAATCTGGTGCGAGTGCAGCTCACAGAAGATACCCGTTCAGAAAGGAACTGCCTGCCGCCATTGCCGAGCTCAATGGCTTACGTCCTAATGCTCATGGATGCCGGTTACTTTGAACTGGAACTTTTTGCGGCTATTGATGATCGGGAAGGCTTTTTTATCTGCAAGGCACCACAAAGCATCAATCCGACGATACTCAGTGCAGTAAGAGAAGATGGGAAAAACCTTAACCGTTACAAAGGTCAAAAGCTGAAGGATGTCCTGTCTGGCTTCCCTAAAGATCAATGTCTCGACCTTGATGTGGAATGGCCTGGCTACAAGCGCTGGCCATACCGCTTGGTTGTCCGCTGGAATGAGAAGAAACAGAAGTGGGCTTTCATTGTAACGAACCTGAATCGCGCTGAGTTTACTCTGAGTGAAGTGCTTCAGGCTTATCGCCTCCGGTGGCAGATAGAGTTGATCTTCAAAGAGATCAAATCCTACTCAGGATGGCATCGCTTTAATACAAAATCAGCCACACTGGTGTTCAGCCTGATTCTGATGTCTTTTGTGGTTGTGACGTTGAAAAGGTATCTTGCCCATGCTGCACAGGCAAATCTCTACGGAAGTGGAGCCATCGAGGAAATTTCGACGCACAAGGTCATGAAAAGCGGAACCCATTTATTTGGCAATATGGTTTTATCTTTGATGGAGTCAGGTAAGCGCCTGATGGCTTGTATAAGAAAGCTCCTTTTATTCTGGGAACAGAACGCTAAGCGTGAACACCTTGCACGGGATAGCTGTTCAGGGCGCATACGACTGGGATTGTGTTTAATGGGTGGGGCTTAATGTCTACCCTAAGTGTTAGGTTTCGCTCACAAATAGAAACGTTTCGATTCGTATTGACGGAGATCATGAAAGTTGCAGATTTGTTCTGATAGCATCCAAAGCTATCAATAAAGACATTAATTTGATTAGCGGATTGACTCCCCCCATGAAGAAGATTTTAGCTACCCTGCTGATGGGCGCAGCCCTGTCGCCCCTGGCCAGCGTTGTGTCTGCCAATACCTCCAAAACTGTTGAACAGGCCGTTATTGTTGAAAAAACTGACGCTGAGATTATCGAAAAGATTTTCAAAGGTAGCTACAAATTCTGGCAGCAATCCCGTAACGAAAACGGTTCTTACGAGGACAAACTGTACTTCGAGCACAGCACTAACCGTGGCTCAATTGCTAACTCCGGTATGGGTCTGGTTGCTCTGGCCATTGGTCATGAGATGGGCTGGGAGCCGGAAGCGGAGGAGCTGGCGCTGGTTTCCCTTCGTATGCTGGCTGGTAAAGGTCCGGGCATTTCTGTACCACGTAACCCAACCAATACTTACATCCACTTCTTCGATACCGACAATGGCGATCAGATTGGTGAAGACTGGAGTCCTATCGACAGCGCAATCATGCTGAGCGGCGCTCTGTTCATCAAACGTTACTTCCCTGAGAATAAGGAAATCGCTGAGCTGGTTGATGAGTTGTACGAAACCACTGACCTGACTCAGTACATCGCTGATGTTGAACAGGGCCAGATTTATCTGGTTCAGGACAACGACGGCAACATGGGTAAATACAAAACCAAGGCGTTCAATGAATACATGATCGTTGCTGCTATTGCCAAGCAGCAGGCGGTTGATTTTGATCGTGGCCAGCAAAGTAAAGACGCAGTTGCATTCTGGGATAAATGGTATGGGACCACTGAAAATCTGCCGGTAGCTTACTACAAGGACATCCCTGTTCTGTCCGAAGGTGATGACTGGTTTACGTCCATGTTTAACTTCGTGTTCAACCATTATCTGCTAAACGATTTCTCAGCCAATGAAGAATTTCAGCAGGCTGCGGCTAAAGCGGCAAAGGCTGATTACCGGTGGTTTCAGGACCAGACACAAATTGAAGGTCTGCAGGAATACGAGTGGGGGACGGGTGCAGGACACTGCCCGGGTGGTTACTGTGTAGACCGTATCCAGATCGCTGAGCCTGACCGTCCAAACATGAATGAGTTTATGGTGGTTTCCCCCCATATCATTGCCGGTTTTATTCCACAGTTTGAGCGCGCCAAAGACGATCTGGTGGCTCTGTATCGCGATGAGAGCCAGTCCGCTGTTTACCAGCTGCCTGAAGGTGGAACCGTTCTGTGGCGTTACAGCAAGGATCAGCCAAAGTGGCGTGCTAGTGCGATAGAAGGTGTGGACTTCTCAACTATGCTGTTTGGTCTGGCTTCTTTGCCAGAGAACCTGGGTACTGAGTTCTTTAACCAGTACAACGATTACTTCAACCCGAAACCTGCTGACTACAAACGTCCTGAATAATTTATCGAGTTGACCTGTAAGCCGGCCATTGTATCCACTCAATGGCTGGCTTTTTTTATGGGCATCGATAAGGTGCCGCTTGGCTGACGCTTACTCAGAGGCTGTCTGATTAACGGGAAACTGATCGATATAAATAGGTTTCACACTTTTTTGCATCCAGAAAACGAAGAGAGAAGGATATTGTTGCCACCAGACAAACAGAAAAAATAAGTCGCCCCCAGAAGATAGTTATAAAGTCAGCACCAGTCAGAAGGATTAACAATGTGTCTTCAACCATGCTGTGAGCCAGATTCAGTAGCATGATTGAGCAAAAGATATCCCTGGGTTTAATCAGGCCTTTTTTTGCCTCGTTAATCAGCAATCCCCCACCATACGACAATCCGAGTGTCATTCCTATAATGGTCAGGTTTGTAGCCGCTCTGCTGATTCCCAGCAACTTCAGAAACGGGCTTAGTATCGCGGCCATCAAAGTCTCTATCCCCAACTTTTTCAAAATTTTCAGCACAAGCATAAGCAGGGTAATGACGGTGTAAATAATGGCCAAATTCTGTATCTGGCCCAGAGCCCATTCCATAAGGTTCGCAGGATGAC
Organism: Endozoicomonas sp. NE40; assembly: GCF_040549045.1. Taxonomy (NCBI): domain Bacteria; kingdom Pseudomonadati; phylum Pseudomonadota; class Gammaproteobacteria; order Oceanospirillales; family Endozoicomonadaceae; genus Endozoicomonas; species Endozoicomonas lisbonensis. Next base: position 3,163,219 of record NZ_JBEWTB010000002.1, read on the forward strand.
TGCTTTGCTGCCATAGAATCTGAGCAGTTTGCTGGTGTGTGCCTGTTGTCTCGTAAAGGTGGTGAAGTAGAAAACCGAATATAAGGCTGCCACCTACTCTTACTGATACCGTCGACCACAATGACACTCCTGCCTGACGGGCAATTGTGCCTTCCACAGGAATTGAGTGAGCCAGCAAGATCATACTGCCAAGAACCGAGACCTGGGCAACACTCAAATCCAGATTTAAATTGACCAGCACGATTAAGGCACTATAGATGTTTACGAGCAGTGCTGTTGCCCAGACAATCCCCAGTTCAGAAGGCAGTCCTACGACAGACATGAGAGGGTTCAGAGCATGACTTAAGTACGTAATACCTCCAAGTTCATCGATACCCTTGAGAACCAGAATGGTTGGAATCATGACGCGATATAAAGACCAGCTGGTCTGAACACTTTCTTCTAATAATTCCCTGATAAATGCTGCTGCTCTTTTCATAATGACCGGGTACCCAAAGCTATTTTGTGTGCTAATGCTACCTGAGAGCTATTATTTAAGATTTGAAAAAATGGCAAATAACCTATGAAAAATTTCTTATTTTGGTAATAAAATGAAATTTTTCATATCGTTAAACGCATAAATTGAATTATGAAGCTTGACCGCACAGATCGGAAAATTCTCTCCATACTGCAGGAAAACAATAAAATACCAAATATTGAACTGGCTTCTGAAGTAGGGCTCTCTCCGCCAGCCTGCCTGAAACGGGTTAAACATCTTCGGGAAAGCGGAATCATTGTCAGGGACGTTTCGCTGATCGACCCTGTATTGGCCGGTAATAAACTGACCATGATCGTATCCGTAGAAATGGAGAGAGACAGGAAGGATATTTATCAGCTGTTTCAAAGGTCTATACAAAAGGCACCTGAAGTCACCGAGTGCTACCAGACTACCGGAAGCTATGATTTCATGCTGATCGTGTGTGTGGAGGATATTCTGGCTTACGAGAAGTTTCTTGAGAGAGTGCTGCGCGCCGATCCAAACATACGAAAATTTCAGAGTTCGGTGTCCATAAGACGAATTAAATATGCTACCGCCATTGATGTATAAGAAGGCACATTTTCGCTTCTCTGATGTAAATTAAAGTGATGCCTGAGTCGAATAATAAACGTTTCTCTTACTGGGGCGCGCATAAACAGAGAGTTGTGTCCAGTTATCTGGAAAGTTGATTCTGATAGGCTGCTTTCTCTTAAATCGTTGATTTGGCTCATATCAACCCTTGTCGAAACTGGCTGAAAATGGCCGATCTTTTTCAGCTACCCCCCCCGGACTGCCATGAAATTAAAACGCCTGGCTTATGTCGTTGCTCTCAGCAGCTCCCTGTCGATGCCATTAGCAGCATCAGAAATAAAACAAACAGGGGCCGATGAAAGTCGACAGCCCAATATTGTGATCCTGTTCGCTGATGACCTCGGCTACGCCGATGCCGGTTTTCAGAATCAGAGCAAAGATGTTCATACTCCCAACCTTGACCGCCTGGCCGCTAACGGTGTTGTTTTTACAGACGGTTATGTCACCGCGCCGGTATCCGGGCCTTCAAGAGTGGGTCTGTTGACAGGGCGTTATCAGCAACGCTTTGGTTATCACGATAACGTTGCGCCTTTTGTTCTGGAAGAGGGTATTGAACAGGGGTTGCCACTGGATATTCCCACCATTGCCAACTTTTTTAAAGACGCTGGTTACAGAACCGGAATGGTAGGCAAATGGCACGATGGTGATGACCAGAAGTTCTGGCCTTACAACCGTGGTTTTGAAGCCTTTTACGGGTTTAACAATGGTGCGACCAACTACTTTGTCGGTGCCGACAATATCAAAACCTATGTCAAAACGCCGTATTACTCGATTTATCGTGATGATGAACTGGTGGATAACTTTGAAGAGTATCTGACCGACCGCTTTGGCAGTGAAGCCGTTGATTATATTAACCGGCACAAAGACGATCCATTCTTCCTCTACATGTCGTTTAATGCTGTGCATGATCCAATGGATGCTACGGAAGAGGACCTGAAGAAGTTTGCCCATATTGAAGACGAGAATCGTCGTAAGCTGGTCGCCATGGGGTATGCCATGGATCGCAATGTTGGCCGAATTATGGATGCCATTGATGACAATGGGCTGGCTGAAGATACCCTGATTTTTTTCCTGTCGGATAATGGCGGCAAGGCGACAGGTAATAACAGCGTTAACTACTCCCTTAATACACCCCTGAGAGACCAGAAAGGCACACTCTGGGATGGTGGCATTCGGGTACCGTTTACTGTGACCTGGAAAGGTACGATTCCTGCGGGACAAACCATGAATGAACCGGTTATTGCCCTTGATATTCTGCCTACGTCACTGGCGGCGGCGAATATTCAGTCAAAGCCTGAATGGAAGCTGGATGGTGTCAATATCCTGCCTTATCTCAAGGGTGATCAGGCTCAGCTGCAGGATCGCTCCCTGTTCTGGGATAACTGGCGTTCCAGTGCGGTACGTGATCGTGACTGGAAGCTGATTATTCCGAATAAAAACATGAAAAATGCCCGCCCACAGTTGTTTAAAATTTCTGATGATATCGGGGAACAAAGGAATGTGATGGCTGATTACCCTGAAGAAGCAGCACGTTTAATGCAGAGGTTTGAAAGCTGGAACCAGAACAATAAGCCTCAGAAATGGGGATGGAACCGAAAGGCTTTTCCGGTCAATAACGGCTATCGGCACTTTGGTGAAGAAGTGAAAAAGGGTAAAGAGGTGAAAAAGCAATGAAACGATTATCTCTTGCTCCTCTGGCTTTAGCCGCAGCGTTTATGGGAGCCACTGCTGCGAATGCGGCGACAACCTTTATAAATCCCATTGATATCGAATACCAGTACGGTGAACGTATTCCGGAACAAAGGCAGTTCATCAAAGCCGAAGGGCTGGTTACAAGGCAAAGTGCTGATCCGGTGGTCGTGAGTTATGAGGTGGAGGGCGAGCATAAGGGTTACTTTATGTTTGCCAGCCAGGGACGTGGTTACTGGATGTCTGAAGACCTGATTCACTGGGATCATATTCAGCCAATCGGTGACTGGCCTGTCAGTTATTTTACGCCGGGCTCAGAGTCTGATACCACTGATAAAGACCCGGACACAGGTATGGAGTGGAAAGATATGATCGCTCCGGCGGCACTGGTGAAAGACGGCAAAATCTATCTGCTGGCTTCTCACCGCAGGGGTAGCAAGACACCGTTGTTTGTGTCTGATGATCCAGCGTCCGGTAAATGGCGTGTTGCCGATGAAGACCTTGGCTTTCCTGTCGTAGGGGATACTAACCTGTGGGACCCTGCTCTCTATTTTGAGGATGACCAGTGGTATATCTACTGGGGCTCTTCCAACCTTCACCCTTTATGGGGTGCCAAAATTAACGAGAATCGTCGTTTTGGTATGCACGTAGACCGTTTTGCCAAACCGTTGATGGCATTGCATCCGGATGTGCATGGCTGGGAGCGAATGGGGTTTGACCATACTTCTCCACGAGCGCCTTACATTGAAGGGCCGGAGATGCTGAAGCATGGAGATACTTATTATCTGTCGTATGCTGGGCCGGGTACTGATGGCAACGTGTACGGTGATGGTATTTATGTAGGTGAGTCTCCATTAGGACCTTTTTCTTATCAGGAACATAACCCTGTCACCTACAAACCCGGTGGTTATGTTCACGGTGCCGGTCATGGTAATACCTTCAGGGATGCTTACGGGAACATCTGGCGCAGTGGCTCCAACTGGTATGGCGTGAACTGGGTGTTTGAGCGTCGGAATGTGCTTCTGCCTTCTGCTGTTGATGAAGACGGGGTTATGTACTCAACAGCCCGTTTTGCCGACTTCCCTCAGTTTGCTCCAACCGCAGAATACAGTGATCCGAATGATCTGTTTACTGGCTGGATGTTGTTGTCTTACAACAAGCCTGTGACTGCAACGTCTACGCTGGCTCCGGAAAACGACCGTACTTTTGATGCAGATTTTGTCTCTGATGAGAACCCGAGAAACTTCTGGGTGGCTGCTGAAAATAATGCGGACCAGCAGTTGGTGATTGATCTGGAAAATGAGATGACCATCAAGGCGGTTCAGATTAATTATGCGGACTACCTTGTGACTGGCGACGAATACCGGGCGCCTTTGCCGCGAGACAACCGCACGGATGAATACCGTGAGCGAATTTACACCCACTATCGTTTATCCGTTTCCAGTGACAACAAAAACTGGAAGGAAGTCAGCAACAATCTCGATAAGCAGGAAAACCGCTCCAATATTTATATTGAGCTGGATGGACCTGTAAACGCCCGTTATGTACGCTTTGAAAACGTACATATTGGCGTAAAGCATCTGGCTGTTAATGGGCTGCGGGTGTTTGGTAATGCGAATGGTGATGTGCCGTCGCTACCGGAACAGTTGAATGTCAGAAGGGATTATGATCGCCGTAATGCGTTTGTCAGCTGGAAGCTGGTTGATGATGCGGTTGGTTACAATATTCGCTTTGGCATTGCGCCAGACAAGCTTTATCACACTTACCAGATCTGGGCTGATGAGTTTCAAGGTGAGAAGCAAATCCGTTCATTGAACGTTCACAGCGAATACTACTTTGCGGTTGAAGCGTTTAATGAGAGCGGGGTATCAACACTGACCGAGGCGATGCATATCGAATAAAAGCGGGCGCTCTCACCAAAGCGTGGGAGCGTATTCATGGCAACCGTTACTACTTCTGCATCCATTGCCCCAACCACGGCAATGGTTTGATTTGCCGTGGCCTGCATGGAACAAAAAAACAGGGCAGATAGAAGTACGCTGCGTTTTTTCACTGAGGTGATTGCCTGTGCCTGTGAACAGAAGATCAGGGATTCTAATAGACATCACCACATGAACGAATAGGCGTTAATATCAATCCTGAAGCTTCTCGTTCAGTTCGGCTACATTGGTGCGCTTACCCTTTTGGTAGTCGTAGTTGCGATTTTTAAAGCGCTTTCCGGTGACGTTGTCAGGTAACTGGCTGTCCCATTCGTCAAAGGTATCCTGCATCATCTGGGCTTTTTCTGGATGAACATTCGCCAGGTCATGACGCTCGCCGGGATCATTCTCAAGGTCAAACAGGCGAATGGTTTGTGGGCCGCTTTTACTGTTTCTGGTCAGCTTCCAGTCACCAATGCGAATCGCATAATCTTCATCCCGGCGCCAGTGCAGGGTTTCATGAGGGCGTTCGTCCGCAGGTTTTTTACCAGTGATATAAGGCAGCAGGTCAACGCCGTCAAACTCCAGACCCTGGCTGGGTTGCTTCATTCCCGAGCGGGCGACAAACGTTGCTGCCCAGTCATAGCTGACGACAGGATGAGGGTAAGCCTGATTGGCAGGAATGGTTCCCGGCCAGTAAGCGACCATAGGTACACGAATACCACCTTCATAGGTGTCGCCTTTGAAACCATTGAAATCGCCGGGACTGGACATGGTCGTTGTACCACGCTCCTTGCGTCGGGGTTGCTCAAAGCCCTGACCTATTGGTGTTCCGTTGTCGCTTAAAAAAACCAACAGCGTGTTTTCATCCAGCTTGTGTTTCTCCAGCGTATCAACAATTCTGCCTATGCTGTCGTCCAGCGCCAGAGCCATACCAGCAAAGAACCGGCGCTCTTCATGGTGTACTTCCAGATCTTTAACCCTTTCAAGGTAGCGATCATGCACCTGCCATGGGAAATGAACGGCATTATGGGAAAGGTACAGAAAGAATGGTTCTTTTTTATTGCGCTCAATAAAATCAACCGCTTCGTCAGCATAAATCGTGGTGAGGTAATCTCCGCGTTCCTGAATAGGGGTATCAACCTCGCCATTGCGGTATACGGGGTAAAAACGCTTCCGTTTTTCATCGTCTTTGGCACTGGATCGGAAGTAATCATGAGAACCGGTGGGGGAACCGTAGTAAAAGTCAAAGCCCCTGTTCCATGGTAAATGGTCATCTGAATAGCCAAGATGCCATTTTCCGATCATTCCGGTTTTATAGCCCAGCTCTCTCATCATCTCCGGCAGGTTCTGCTGGTCATGGGGAATCACGCTTAGTGTTTCATGGTTGCCGTAGTAACCAAATTTCTGCTGATGCATGCCGGATAATATGCCGGCTCGTGAAGGCCCGCACACAGAAGCTGTTACATAAGCCTGAGGAAACCAGGTGCCGCCTTCAGCCAGTTTATCGATGCTGGGGGTCTTGATGTCGTCAAAGCCATGATAACCAACATCGCCCCAGCCCATATCATCTGCCAGTACGATAATAACGTTAGGCGGTTGTGCGGCGGCTACACCAACGCAGGTGGCCAGGGTGGTTGCGGCAAATAGTTTTGCAATTTTTTCCTGCATAAAAATCTCATTACCAAAAAAACAAAGGTTTTATTAAAAGTGAAAAGCCACCGGAAGGTGGCTTTTCGGGAGGATTAACTCTCCATAATCATCTGGCTTACAGAGAAAGTTCCTCGACGATTAGAGCTGAAATCAAAACGCCACAGCCGTGCTGCTTTGTTCACTTCAAAACCTTTATTGGCTTCGGAGGCAGGTAAAGTAGTGAACTTCTTCCATTCACCACTGTCGTCCATATAGCTGACGGTCATTTCCAGAGAGTTAAAATAATCGGTTTGGTTCAGGCGAGTCTCGATAACAGGCGTAATGGTGCTAACCTGTTGAGAAGATCCGTAATCGATTTCAAACCCCATATTGTCCTGATGACGCGGGCTTGGAATCCATCGTGTACTGGATTTTCCATCAAGCAGTTTGTCTGCGTAATGGGCGTCTGGTGCCTGACCTTTGTCTTCAAAGACAAAGTGGCTTCTGGCGATCGGGAACTGTACGCTCAGCGGTTCTTCGCTAGATGCGTAAAAGTCAGATTCGTACAGTTCGATACCATAGAAGTCAAAGGTGCCGTTAGCGGTGGTTTCAAAACGTACTTCGGTTGTACCGGATTCGGTCAGGTCGATTTGACCAATGTGCAGGTTAAGAGGCTCCGGAAACTCTCCGGTCGCTTTCAGGGTAAACGGATAAGCCTTGTCGCCTACATACATAGTGACCTGTTGAGGTTCTTCACTGCGATAGGTGGCTACGGCATCAAAGGTTCCGGTCTGACGGGTAATGGTCGTCTCCCAGGACAGGGTTTCTTTCTGCTGGTCCAGGAATCGACGTGCGCCACGATAGACGACGGCGTCACCTTCGTAGTCTGCACTCAGCGTGTGAAGCGCGATATTACCGTCTGGTCCCTGCAGTGCATCAATCAATGGCAGAATAGTCAGTTCCCCCATGTTGATCTTGCTAAAGCCTTCTTCAGAAGGTGTGAGGGTCAGTAATTGCTTACCCGCTTTGCTGATTTTAACTTCACCGATAATGCTGGGCTTTGCGTACTTGCGGCGCATGTTGGTATCGCCACTGGCAGGAATGATAAGACTGGTTTTGTCCTCACCTACCGATAGTTGCATATGGGATTCTTCCATATTGCCGTGGAACATCTGCACGGCGTAGCGACCGGGTTCTGCAAAATCCACTTCCCAGCTGGCGGAGCCGTTAGTGTCGGTCCAGTCCATCAGGCTGTTATGCCAGTCGTTGTACTCCACGCCCTCAGCTTCAGCATCCAGTGAGCGAAGTACCATACCGTTGGCGGTCATAACACCGGTAACTTCTTCCAGTTGCAGTTCACCTTTTACTTCCAGAACAACGGTAGAGCTGTACTGGTCAGGTGCCTGTTCAGGTACTGCGATGCGAAGTGTGTTTTCACCGTGTGTCACTTTTAAAGGAGTACGCTTTTCATCGGCAAGAAGGTAAGCGCCGACTTCTTTGTTGGTGACGCCCAGTACGGTCAGCTCACCATTCTTTGGCCACTCATAAACGTGCAGATAAAGTGTTACACCGTCGTCATGGATTCTCTGGGTTGTAGCACCTCGGAATGCCTGCTGAAACAGGAAAGGTGTTGCTGTAGTTCCGTGAATGGCTTCGCCATTGACTTTCATCCATTCGCCAATATCACGCAGGCGGTCAATAGAAGGCTGAGGGAAGCTGCCGTCTGCTTTAGGGCCAATATTCAGTAGATAGTTGCCGCCTTTACTAACGACACCTGTCAGATTGTGAATCAGCTCGGAAGTGCTTTTCCAGTCGTCGTCCGACACCCGGTAGCCCCAGGTGTTGTTCATGGTCATGCAGCTTTCCCAGTAGGTTTCCAGCTGTGGAACCGGAGGAATAGACTGCTCATGGGTATCGAAATCGCCGTAATCGAAGGTGGCGCCGGTTCTGGTTAAGCGACCATTGGAGACAATATTGGGCTGGTTGCCCCAGAGAATATCTGCCAGATCCTGAGCCTGACCGTCGGTGATATTCTTGGGCATATCCCACCAGAACATATCCACTTCGCCATAATTGGTAGTGAGTTCAGCTACCTGTGGCTTGGCGATGTCTTCCATATACTGGTTGAACCGCACAGGCCATTCACTCTTGTCGCGGGAATATTCGGTGTAAGAGCGATCCCAGTGCGTACCGCCTTCATCGCCGTGGTTACCCCAGTCCAGAGACTGTGAGTAGTACATACCAAAGCGCAACCCTTCTTCATTAGCCGCTTCTTTCAATGGGGCAATAACGTCTTTGCCCCATTCGGTGTTGTTAACCCCCCAGTCGCTGACTTCAGTGTCGAACATGGCAAAGCCATCGTGATGCTTGGCAGTAATCACCATGTAAGTCATACCGGCATCCTTTGCCATTTTTGCCCATTCCACCGGATCATAGGCGACAGGATTAAAGGCTTTACCCGTGTCCATATATTCCTTAGCGGGAATACGGGCGTTATTCCAGATCCACTCTGCATATCGTGGAGAGGGTACACCCTGGTATTCCCCTTCAAACATGGAGTACACGCCCCAGTGAATGAACATGCCGAACTTGGCATCGCGGAACCAGGCCATGCGATCATCGCGGGTGGCGTTCAGATCCTGACCACCTGCCATCAGAGGTTCCTGGTCTGCCTGAAGGGGCGATGGTTGCAAGAGCAGTGAGGCCAGGCAACTGGCTAATAAGGTCAGGTGAAAAGTCGATTTGGCAGAGCTTGCAGAAAGTACTGGCTTCATGGCTGTGGCTTGACCGGTATTGCTTTAGGAGGTAACGCATCTTAAAAGCATGAGGGGTGTGTCTTTACGACGCATGTCAATAAAAGAGAAAAGAAGGAGGGGGATGAAAGTATTTGTTACGGTTCCGCAGATTAAGTTAAGTATTATGACCTGATCTGCGGTGCCGCGTCGGTTTACTTATTTCCGGCTGTTGGAATGCAGTCCCCTGAGGGCGGAATCATATTCAGCGATACGTTATTGATGATGAACTCCATACCATTCAAGGTTTAGCCTTCATTGATCATGGCTGCTGAATCATCACTGGCCGGTTGATTGTTTGAATCGAGGTAATATCAATCGCACCGCTTTCGGTCATAAAGAATGACTTCAATGGAATGTGAACCGTTTTTTCTTCCCCTTCTGCCAGTCCTTTGATTAAGTATGTTGCTGAGTGACTTTCTTCAGAGCTACCGGAACCCATGTGAACTGACATTTCCCCGGAATGACTGCCAAAGCGAGCTACTTTGATATTAAAAGACAATGTACCGGTTTCAATGTAGCGGCTGATATCCCGTTGTTTTTCATCCGCTTTTATATTCAGAATCAGTCCGCCATTTTCGCCATAACCGTCATTTTTGTATGTGGCACCGATCCCTCCCTCTGAAGGAAAGTGTAATTCTGCGGGGTGGGTAACAGATGGGTTGTTGCCCCAGCCTGTCCTGACGAAACCGCCATCCTGTCCTTTCCAGCGTCGGTAAACGTCGGAGGTTAGCCCGGTCAGGGTTTCGCTGTCGTTCGTGCAATTTAATACAGGGCTTGCGTCCGTTGAAAATGGAATCATTTGTATATTGCCGATGTCAAAACTCAGGTTAGACTCAGAAGTCAGCGCGAAAGCGATTACGCTGTTCTTGAAATCCATTCCCTGTTGTTCCAGGCAGGTGATGCCTGTAGTTCGACTTTGTGGTTCTCGTAAGCTTTATCATGTACTCGCAGGTCAAACTGATAAATTCCATCCTGGTAGGCCGAGCCGGCAATGTTGACAGCCTGACCTGAAGAGCTGGCAGTCATAAACGTTGCCGGCTTGTTGCCTCTTATATTGATGCGAAGCAGGCCCTGTTCTTCTTTGTCAATAGAAGAAGTGGAGATATTACCGAGGCTGACACTTCCTCCTGAATCAATATCCGCCAGCTGACCATCACTGTCTTTTACTTTTGCCTGAAACAGCCCTTTGGATTCAGAACCGTAAAATACCGTTGTTTCTGTTCCCGGAACCGGGGGCTTCGGCTGCTCTACCGGGCTGTCACTTTTGCTGCTGTCGTTACATCCTGCCAGCAGGCCCAGTGAGAGCGTACTGAGGGCTAAGTACCGGGAAGTCTTATTCATTGAATTGCTCAGGAATTGAGGGTTATAAATAAAACGGGCCGCCAGAAGGCAGCCCGCTAGTCATAACAGAAAAAAAGGGTTCTGTTAGGATTGAGCCTGACGGTGCTTCTGGTAATCCTGCATGTTTTTCTGACGTTCTTCACGGCCCTGAGCGTTGCGGTTGCTCTTGAACAGATCAGCTTTCAGTTTCAGGATGGCATCAGCCTGCTCCTGGTTCAGACCCATTACCTGAGTCATTTCCACTACTTCTTTTCTGAAGCGAGCCTGTGGCTCAGCAGGCAGAGTGTCGATAGCTACTGCGCTGAAAGAAGCAGCCAGTGCTGCGGAAGCTACGATGCCAGAGATTACTTTTTTCATTTTGACCTCTTGTCAAAGTCTGAGGGAGAAAGGGCTGTTTAAAAGCAGGCTTTGCAATGAAAGCCTGCTGGTTGTTTGTCAGGCTTCTGGTGTGTAATCCCAGATGAGTTTTACTTCACCCACCTTGTAACTCATGTTTCTGAGATTGTGCTTATCTGAGATGGGCTGGGGTTGGATGACCAGGGCTTTTTCAATATTCTGAAGAACAACGTGGTCAATCTGACCATCCGCTTTGGTGAACAGTTTGTTCAATGGAATGGTGTAACTCTGCTGGCTGTTATCAGCAAAACCTTCAGGCAGGGAATAAGTCATGGAGTGACCAGCAGGGCTTTCCATTCTGACATTAAGAATTTGGGTTGGGTGTTCGGCGTAGTTTTCAACTTCCAGCAAAATCTCCAGAGCGCCTTTCTCGATATAGCGACTGAAGTCTTTGTTTTGTTCGCCATTGTTTAGCCCCAGAAACAGCCCGCCGTTCTGACCATTTTCAGCAGTTTCAGAAAATGTCACTTTGCGCTATTTATCCGGATGCCCGATAGTGGCAGGTCCCCAGACGTCTCCGACAGTTGCCCACCCATCAACGCCAGGCTCTGTACGAAAAGCAGAGAAAACGACAGTATCGTTTTGCATCAATACGTGGCCAGCAGGTGTACAGGACAGATCAGTTCTTTCATCTGAAGAATTGGAAATCAGTTGAATATTGCTCAGGTGATAATTGATATCCGCTGAGTTTGTGATCGCGAATTGTGTCAGGCTTGTGCTGAAGTCAATGCCCTGATTTGTGAAGCATGACAGAGGAATGCTGAGTGTTTGAGTATCTGCGCCGGTAGAAGCATGAATCGCACTGGAAATGCGGACACCGGCTTCGTGTACTGTCGAAGTGGGTGATGCGCTCAGGGAATCTGAGGTCATTGCCAGATGGACATTGGACCCCTTGTTGTTCAGAGCGTTAACCTTGATATCGAATTGCAGGGTGCCGTCTTTTACAACGCTCAGGAGGTCTCTGGACTGCCCGGTTATTGTCGAAGATGAAATCGTAATATTGTCACGTGACCGGGTAACAACGTTAATGCCATCATCATTGTAGGGGGTATTCAGTACTTTAACGGTTGCATTGGTGAGAGTTGCAGAGCCATTGGCAACAACGTTGGCAGTAGCTGGGTGCAATTAAAAGTGTTCCCCGGTCAGCAATTTCCCAGAACTTGGCCATAATGCTAAGAGTTCATTTTTCACCCGATGCGTTCCATGTCTACTTCCAAAACCCTTGCGGAAAAACTTGCTGCCCATCCAGAGCTTGAAAAAAGAGTATCTGAATTGATCAGTCTGGTAGAAGCCAAGTCCGGTCATCTTGACCGGGCTGATGAAGCAGAGGAAGCTGTCATTGAAAACCTTAAAGAACTGGGGAATGAGCTTCTGACGGACTGGGGAGCCCATAAAGAGAAGCAAAAGTTTGAAGAGGCCCACGATCTTCACTCTGAATCAAATACTAAAAAAAAGACCTCCACTGGATGACCACTTACGGCAAAGTTCGTCTCTGTGAGCGATGCTTGACCGTTGCAGGGCATCGTATACGCCCTTTTTCCGAGAATGCCCATATCCACTGTCGTGACTACTCTTTACCGTTACAACGGCGATTGGTGGATTTTGCATCAGACAGTTCTTTTGCAACAGCTTCACAGAAAATGGAAGAGCATTATGGCGTTATCGTACCTGAGTCATCAGTACGAGCCATTACCCTGGGTCACGCCCGCTGCATGAGTGAGCAATCTAAAGCTTCCCTGAAAAATTGTCAGGAATGTGTAGGAGAAGGCAAGCAGCTGATTGGTGAAATGGACGGCAGCATGATTCCAGTGGTTCTTTTTGATGAAGAAGCTGAAGGCGACAAGCGCAAGGCCAGAAAAGTTGACTGGCAAGAGGCCAAGCTTTGCTTGGTTTATGAACAAGGAAGTTGCGATAAGCGACATCGTGTAGTTATGGGAGAGCCCGGTGAAGCAGGCGATCAGTGGTTGAGTTGCGCTATTGAGCAAGGTTTGAATCGGCAGTCATCTATTCATTGTGTAAGTGATGGGGCTAAGTGGATTGCCAGCCAGGCAGACCGCGTATTCGCATCTCAGGGAAGTTTTCTGGTGGATTACTATCACCTTTGTGAGTACATCGCAGATGCTGCTAAAGAGTGCATTGGAAAAGATGAAAAAGCCCGTAAAAAATGGACTGATGAACAAAAAACAAGAATGAAAGCAGGTGAGTCAGAGAGAGTTCTGGCAGAGCTTGAGCCTTATCGTAACGGTAAGGTTGGAAAGGAAGCCAACAAATCGGAAGAGTGTCATCGCTATATCAGGAATCGTCCCGGACAATTTGATTATCAGGCGGCAGAAGCTGCCAATTTGCCTATCGGTTCAGGTGAAATAGAGAGCTCCAATCGTTCTGTTGTTCAAACCCGGTTGAAACTTCCCGGAGCATGGTGGAAACCAGAGCATGCTCACGATATGTTGAACCTTAGAACTTTAAGGGCTAATGGTGACTGGAATAAGTACTGGAAAGCCACTGGATAGAACACTTTTAATTGCACCCGGCAGTAGCTCCCTCCTTGTCAGTTGCCTGTAACAGCGAATGCAGGTTTGAGCCTTCGCCATAAGCGACAAAGTACTGGTTTTCAGTAGAGCCGTTGTTGCCGTCTTCGCCAGCCTGATCGTCTTGTGGTGGCTTCTGGCCATCCATGCCCGGAATACCTGGTTTTCCATCAACTCCCAAAAATGGATCATCTTTTTGTCGTCGCTGCAACCTGTCAATAGAGATAATGACAGGCTTCCTAGAATTATTGATTTTACAGCTTTATTCATGGCGTATTCCAGTTGGCTCCATTGACGGTTTTGTTGTTCGAGAATTTAGCAATAAATAATCAGCATTTCGTTACACTGTGCCTTCCAGAAACGTTTCGTTACCGGAGGGGCAAGATGCGATAGTTTCTACATGAGTTCAATAGTTCACAAATCTGGCTGAGTCTGCACAAAGAGGTTCGATGTGTTCAGGTGGAAAAAGGGGTGGTCTGCACTAATTCAGAAGGTTAGAGGAATTAGAAAGAGATTAAAGCGGTTGTTTGGTAGTCAAAGTAGGCTGTAATTGATTAAGTACTGTGCAGTTTATTGAAATAAAGCCTGATCTGTATCAATAAAAGAAATATGTTTGATTGTGGGAGAAAAGTGATTAAATGCTGTGATTGTCAGGGTTTTGTGTTTTGTTACAAAGATAGGTTGCGACGCATTTTGATTAGAAACGTTTGTATAATTGTTGTGTACAGAAGCCGAAAAGAGCTTGAAAAAGCCGTTTGTAATCTGCTCCCGATCAATGAATCGCACCATTCAAAAAGCTAGTATCCGGCATTATTTTTTTGATGAAAATATAAACAATTAATGAATCGGGTATCTATGAAACTGAGAGTTCTGCCACTGGCTATCTCCTGTGTACTGGCATCATCCATGACGATGGCATCAGGCGCGGGTTCTGTCCTGAATCCTGTTAAAGCTGAAGTGTCAGCGTCTGTTGCGCACTGGAATGACGACAAAGCGGAAATGGATGCGTTCATCTCTGAACTGATTTCCAAAATGACTCTGAAAGAGAAAATTGGTCAGCTGGATCTTCAGTCCGGTAATCGTAATGTGACCGGTCCATTTATTAACGAAGCTTATGAACAGCAGATTCGTGATGGTCATGTTGGTGCAGTGTTTAATGCTTACGGCGCAGACTTTACCCGTCACCTGCAAACCATCGCGACTGAAGAAACCCGTCTCGGTATTCCTCTGATTGTTGGTCACGACATCATTCACGGTCACAAAACCATTTTCCCTCAGTCTCTGGGGGAAGTGGCCTCCTGGGATCTGAATGTTGCAAAAATGGGAGCGCGTGTAGCGGCTCGTGAAGCAACGGCTGATGGCATCTCCTGGACATTCGCGCCAATGGCAGACCTGACCCGTGACCCTCGCTGGGGTCGAGTGTCTGAAGGTGCCGGTGAAGACGTTTATCTGGCCACCAAAATGTCGGTTGCCCGGGTTCAGGGCTTCCAGGGTGAAGACCTGGGTGAAAAAGACACCATGATGGCGACCGCAAAACACTTTGTCGGTTACGGTTTGAGTCAGGCTGGTCGTGATTACCACACCACTGACGTCTCCGATTACGAGCTGTGGACCACCCAGATGCCTCCGTTCAAGGCCATGGTCGATGCAGGTGTTGCTACCTTCATGACTTCCTTTAACGATCTGAATGGTATTCCAGCTACCGGCTCTAAATTCCTGCTGACCGATGTGCTGCGTGATCAGTGGGGCTTTGAAGGTTTTGTTGTTACCGACTACACCGCTGTTAACGAACTGGTACCACACGGTTTTGCCCGTGATGACAAACACGCTGCCGAGATCGCTTTCAATGCCGGTGCTGACATGGACATGGTAGGTCTGTCGTACATTACCTACATGGAAGAGCTGGTAGCAGAAGGTAAGGTGTCTGAAGAGAAGATTGACGAATCCGTTCGCAAGATTCTGGAAATGAAATGGCGTCTTGGTCTGTTTGAAGACCCGTTCCGTTATTCCGATAAGGCGCGTGCAGAGCGTGAAATTCTGAGTGAAGACAACCTGGAGCTGGCGCGTGACGCTGCCCGTCGTTCCATGGTTCTGCTGAAAAACGACAGTCAGACTCTGCCGCTGAATGCTGACAAGATTAACTCCATTGCCCTGATTGGCCCGCTGGCTGACAACAAGAGCGACATCATTGGTAACTGGGCAGCTGCCGGTGACCGAAAGACTATTCCTGTTTCTGTGAAAGAAGGTCTGGAAGCTCGTCTGAATGACGATGTAACCATCAACTACGCGACAGGTGCCACCCACAGCTACATCGCTGACGCTGAAACCGTTGAGATGAAGACCAAAGTGGGCATGGTGGCTTACACCACTGCTGACAACCCTCAGTTGGAAAAAGACTTTAAAGCAGCGATTGAAGCCGCGAAAAAGTCTGACGTTATCGTACTGGCGATGGGCGAGCAGGAACGTATGTCCGGTGAAGCGGCTTCCCGTGTTGAACTGGGCCTGCCTGGTAATCAGGTTGAGCTGATGAAGGAGCTGAAGAAGCTCAACAAGCCAATGGTACTGGTGCTGATGTCTGGCCGTCCTAACGACCTGCGTTGGGAAGACGCTAACATGGATGCCATCCTGCACACCTGGTTCCCGGGAACTTCTGGTGGGCATGCGATTGCTGACGTACTGTTCGGTGACTATAACCCGTCCGGTAAGCTGCCAATGACCTTCCCGCGTTCTGTTGGTCAGGTGCCTCTGTACTACAACATGAAGAACACTGGTCGTCCATACGATGCAGAAAACGAGAACCAGCGTCAGGAACATTACAAGTCCCGTTATGACGATTCTCCAAATACGCCACTGTATGAGTTTGGATTTGGTCTGAGCTACACCACTTTCCACTACGGTGATGTTGTTCTCTCTTCTAACGAACTGAAGATGAACGACGATGAGCTGAAAGTAACCGTCAAAGTTACCAATACTGGTGACTACGCTGGTGAAGAAGTGGTTCAGCTGTACACCCGCCAGTTGGTGGGTACAACCACTCGTCCGGTTAAAGAGCTGAAAGGCTTCCAGAAGATTCACTTCGAAAAAGGTGAGTCCAAAGAGGTGACCTTCACTCTGACGGCTGAAGATCTGGCGTTCTATCGTGGTGATATGAGCTGGGGCTCTGAAGCGGGTGATTTCCACGTGTTTGTGGGTACATCGTCTGACAAGGTTCAGAAAGCTGAGTTCAAACTGGTGGACTAAGCATTAACCTTCTATTGGACTGACACGGCGGCATCGTTTGATGCCGCTTTTTTTTGGAAAAACAACGTGCTGTTAGCGTAACCGGTTGGTGGGATTCTGATATGAGTCAATAAAACAGAACTTTTTAAAATCGCTTATTCAGGCTTTAAGCAGGCATTGGCAAAGGAGCTGAGCGCTTTTTGCTGCCTGCCGTGGTGTTTTGTCATCCATTGATAGGGTTTGTAGAAACGTTTATATTTTTATCCGTTACAATATCTATGCTGGTTCTATGGAACTAATACCAGCATAAGCTTAACATTTCATTAGTAAGTTGATGGCACCTGACGGGTAGGAAAATGACATTGCCAGCAGTAAAAAAAGGGTTGATAGCAGCAGCCTGTTCATTCGCTATAACCGGTATCACTCCTTCCTTTGTGGATGCTGCACCTGTTGAGGCAATTAAAGAATCCCGTCAACCCAATGTACTGCTTATTTTTGCTGATGACCTGGGTTACGCCGATGCGGGCTTTCAGAACCAGAGCAAAGATGTAGAAACGCCCAATCTTGATCGTCTGGCAGCAGATGGTGCGATTTTGACCGCCGGTTATGTAACTGCTCCGGTTTCCGGACCATCCCGTGCCGGGCTGATGACCGGACGCTACCAGCAGCGTTTTGGTTATCACGACAACATCGGCCCTTTTGTTCTTGAGGAAGATATCGTTCAGGGTCTGCCACTGGATCTGAAGACCATGGCTGACTACTTCAAAGAGGCTGGCTATCGAACCGGCATGGTGGGCAAGTGGCACGATGGCGACCCGAAAGAGTACTGGCCCCATAACCGTGGTTTTGAAGACTTCTTTGGTTTCAATAATGGTGCTGCAAACTACTGGGTGGGACCCCGTAACCTGAAAAAATACAAGAACAAGCCTTACGCCGCCATTTATCGCAATGATGAGCTGGTGCCGGAGTTTGATGAATACCTGACAGACCGTTTTGGTACTGAGGCCGTCAATTACATTGAAAAACGAAAAGATGATCCTTTCTTCCTGTTTGTGCCATTCAATGCTATCCATGGCCCTCTTCAGGCAAAGAAAGAAGACCTTGAGCGCTTCGAGCACATTGAAGACGTAAAACGTCGTACGTCTGTCGCCATGAGTTACAACATGGACCAGAATATCGGGCGTATTCTGGACAAGCTGGAAGAACACGACCTGATGGAAGATACCATTATCTTCTTCCTGTCGGATAATGGTGGCAAGATTGAGGGTAACTATTCCTATAACTTCCCACTGAGAAGCGAGAAAGGTACTTTATGGGATGGCGGTGTCCGTATCCCGTTTTCTGTTACCTGGAGAGGCACAATCCCTGCAGGCCAAACACTGGATGAGCCGGTTATCTCGCTGGATATTCTGACAACATCCCTGGCTGGTGCGAAGATCAAACAACAGGAAGAATGGCAACTGGAAGGTGTGAACCTTTTGCCCTACCTGAAAGGTGAGAAAACGCAGCTGGAAGATCGCTTCCTGTTCTGGGAAAACTCTCGTTCCAGCGCTATTCGGGATCGTGACTGGAAATTGATCGTTCCCAATAAACACCATAAAAACGCCAATCCTCAGTTGTTCAATATCAGTGAAGATATTGGTGAGCAAAACAACCTGTTCAGAAAGCATCCTGGAGAAGTAAAACGTTTACAGCAGGCATTTGATAAATGGAATGCCGACAATGAACCTTCCAAGTGGGGATGGGGACGTGACCTTTTCCCGTTTACCAATGGCTACCGTGGTCGCAATGATTAATCATCATTATTGCTGAAGCTAATTAATTCACTCTTGAAAAATGCCGGAGAAAATCTTCTCTGGCATCCTCAATTATGCATTACCTATGAAAAAATATCTGTCTATATTGTTAGCTGGATTTATGCTTTCAACGCAAGTGATGGCATTTGAATCCGATGAAGAAATTATCCATAAGCTGTATCGCAACAGTTATACATTCTGGCAGGAAGTTCGCAATGATAATGGCACTTTTCAGGATGGCTATCATTTTGATCAGATCAGTGAGCGGGGATCAATCGCTAACGTCGGGATGGGGTTGATTGCCACTGCCATTGCCCATGCCAACTGCTGGGAGCCTGACGCTGAAAAAATGGCTCTGCATACACTGAATGTGGTTGCAGGCAGGGACTCGAAAATTTCCGTTCCAAGGAATAAGAACGGGACGTACATTCATTTTTATAATACGACAACCGGTGAACAGGTTGGTGATGACTGGAGTCCGGTTGATAGCGCCATTATGTTGAAAGGCGCACAGTTTATTAAAAACTATTTCAGTGATAATAAAGAGATTGCTGAAGTTGTAGATTACCTGTTTGAAAGCACTGACCTGACATCATTTATAGCTAGTGTAGAAAAAGGTCAAATATGGTTGTCAGCGTATGAAGATGGCAGTTTTGTTGATGAAGACGGTACTGAGAAGCACAAAACTCTGGCCTTCAATGAGTACATGATTGTCGCCTCAATCGCTTATCAACAGGCGTTACGTGGTATGGGGGCTGATGCTGCTCCTGATAATGACCCGATTGCGTTCTGGAACAAGTGGTATGAAACCACTGATAATGTGCATAAGCCGGTTTATGAAACCAGTAGCGAGCGCATTGAAGTGCTAGGTGTTAACCCGAACTGGTTTATCTCTAAATTTAATTTCCAGTTTAATAACTACCTGGTACACCATTATTCAAACTCTGATGTCTATCAGAGTGCCTCCCACAATGCCGCACGTGCCGACTTTGCATGGTGGAATGATCAGGCTTCCAGTGAGCGTGAGTCTTATGAGTGGGGAAGCGGAGCGGGCTCCTGTCCACAGCGCAGGCCGGATGGCAGTCCTCAGGGAAATGATAATAAATACTGTGTTGATCGCATTCGCAAGAATGGAGATCGCAGCCAGAATGAATCCATGGTGGTCTCGCCGCATATTCTGGCTGGCTTTATGCCGCAGCTTGACAGTGCCCGTGATGACTTGATTGCTATGTATCGTGATGATCAGCAGCAAGCTCATTATCGCTTGGAAGACGGTAGTGTCATTTTGTGGCGTTACAGTCTGGATCATCCGGAATGGAGAGCTAAAGCCATTCAGGCTGTCGATTTCTCAACCATGCTGTTCGGCCTTGCGGCGCTGGAAGAAAATCTGGGCATGGAATTCTTCAACAAATACAACCACTATTACGACTTTTAATTCGTCCTGCCTCGCAGCCTTGTAAGCTGGGCTGACCGGGCTGTCAGTGATTCTGATGGCCTGGTTCCTGAACCAACTCTTTCTATCACTTGTCCAACATTTTAACGACTTGGGTTAAAGGGTCACGCACATCTCTGTTTTTTTGATCTGGCAGGCAGTTTTGCCGTTGTAAGGTCGGGCTGACAGGGCGTGACTACAGGGAAGTTTATGGAGGTCAGGTATGAATAGTTCCAGTAACCAGATGTCAGTGTCCAGCGCTATCGGGCTTTCGGCAGTGACAGCTGCGGCTGCCAACGAAACAGCCAGAAGCTCGATTATGTCAGGTGTCTCCTGGCTTGGCAGGTCTTTATGCAGTATACCGGGGCAGTTGGCAAACAACGCTGAATGGTTTACAGATGGAATCAGAAATCAGGTTTTTAAAGCTACTAGTTATTTAATCCCGTCTCTGAAGCCTCTGGCTGAACGTGAGGTGGCGGTTAACACTCTGATTCGTCCTTTCAGCTCAATGGTTGGCGAGTCCGGCGCAAAGGCAACAGGCAGTATCAGTGCAGGTTCATTGGGATGGGCTGGCATTACGCCATTGTTTTACCTGACAAAGACAGGGGTAAATACCTGTCGGCGTTATTTAAGAAGCCATCAACAATATAAACTGGCTAATGGAGCTTTGAACGACTACTCAGAAAATGCGTCAGCGGCTCTTGACCATGCAAACGATGTTCTGACAAAGGATGCCGAGCGATACCGGAAACTGTCTGAACGATCAGTACTACCGGGGTGGAAAGGCTTATTGATGGCTGCTGTTCCCGCTATTCTGCTGGCTCCTGAGCTGGGTGCCGCTGCTATAGCGGCCGGAGTGGTTGCAGGCGTTTCCCAGATTACCAGTAATGCCTGGGAAAAGTGGGCAAACAGCAGCATGCTTAATCAGACGCAGGAACATATTCAGCATGTAAGAACCAGGCGTAAACAGTTAGAACTTGAAGCAACTAATTATATTCTTGAAGGTCGACTTGCCCGTCTGGAAAGGACTGTTCTCGGAGGTGAAGCATGATCGACTCTCACCACCAAATTTCAGCGCCGACTGTTATCGGGCTGGCCACAACCTGTTCAACAGCAGCAGCGCTAGCCACCACCCCTTCAGGCAGGAAGGCGGTCAGTACCTTGGGAAGACTCGCTTACAATCAGCCATCACTACTGGCAGGGTATGCTGCAGGATGTCTGGAGGGAATCAGGACTCAGGGGCTTAATGCCGTCAGCTACTTTATTCCTTCAGCCAAAGCTCTGGCCGGGCGGGAGATTACTGTTGGAATCCTCGGGTCAATAACCGGCAGGGCGGAAATCAAAGCGGCTGGTCGTATTAGCCTGGGAGCTCTGGGCTGGGTGGCTGTAACACCGGTTTTCCAGCTGGTAAAAACCTTTATGAACGCATGCCACCGCTCCATAGAAAGTGGACAGCAGAATCAGCTTATTGAAATGATGCGTAATAAAGCTACCTTTGGAGCGCTGGAGCTTGGAAAACGGAGTCTGGAAAGAGATGCGGAACATTACAAAGCATTGTCAGAACGCTCTGTCATACCGGGCTGGAAAAGCTTGCTGCTCACCACTGTGCCAACAGTCCTGCTGGCTCCTGAACTGGGAATAACGGCGTTGGCAGCCGGAGCCGTTGCGGGTGCAGCCCAGATTGCCGGTAATGCATGGGATAAATGGGCAAACTGCAGTATGTACTCTAGTACGAATGAGCGTATAAAAAGCCTGGATATTACTCAAAGGACGATACAGCTCAAAAGCAAGAGTGAAGAGTTGGTTATGCACTATGAGACTGCCGAAGAGGCATCACAGACTGTTCAGTCAAAAAACTTGCCGGGCGCTGTTCCGAAATAGTTTTTGAACAGCCGGTTAAAAGCACTCAGACTGGCAAAACCTACATTCATCGCCACACTGGTCACCGGTTCGCCGCTGGCCAGTCTTTTTAACGCTTCCACCAACCGTACCTGTTGCCGGTACTGTACAAACGACATGCCCAGTTCCGACTTGAACAGGCGGCTTAGTGTACGACTGCTGATGTGTGCCTTGTCGGACCATTGCTCAAGTGTTTCATTGTTATGGGGGTGTTGCAGAATTGCCTGACAAACAGGCAATAGTCGTTTATTGCCGCAATTGGGAATACTGAGCTTCACAGAAGGCGACCGTTTCAACTGGTCAATAGTAACCAGCAGCAGGCGTTCGATGCTGCTGTCCGGGTTCAGGTCTTCCGGCAGGTCTGACAGATGCACAAGCAGTTCCCGCAGTAAGGGCGATACGCTCAGAACACAGCTTGTTTCTGGCAGACCCGGATAGTCTTCAGCCCGGATATACAGGCTTTTCATCTCTGCCCGCCCATGCATCGTCACCCTGTGTGGCACCCGTGGTGGCACCCAGACGGCGCGTTGGGGGGGACTCACCCACAGGTTGCCAGGCACATTCACAACCATGACACCACTGCAGGCATAGAGCAGCTGGGCGTAGTTGTGGCAATGCCATTCATTCACATGCCCGTTGGGGTGTTCCACAGAGTAGGCAATGAAGGGCGTGTTTAACTGCGAGGGTAAATGATGAGGCTTGATCATGGTCGGCTTTTGTCTGAAATGGGCATGTGGTCGTCATATATGAGGCTATTCGCCAGTTTAAAACAAAGTAAACTGCGACGGCATCGTTACTACTTCGAGAAGAGTTACTGATCCGAGCCAGATATGGATAAACGCAAGTTTCATTTCCAGGTGATGAGCCTGGGTCATGCCCTTGACCACTTTTTTGTTTTGATTTTCCCGACTGTTGTTCTGGTGTTGCAGAAAGAATGGGGTCTCAGTTACGCAGAGCTGCTCAAATACGGAAGCCTTGGAGTGTTGGCCTACGGTTTGGGCTCTCTGCCCTCAGGTTGGCTGGGGGATCGCTGGAGCCAGCGCGGCATGATGAACGTCTATTTCTACGGAATGGGGTTGTCTGCCATCTTCAGTGCATTTGCACAAACCCCGGAACAGCTGGCGGCAGGGGTAGCGGCTATTGGTCTGTTTGCCTCTGTTTATCACCCGGTAGGTACTGCCCTGGTGTTCAGTACCGCTGAAAAAACCGGACGAGCCATTGCCATGAACGGGGTTGCAGGGAATATCGGGCTGGCGTCAGCTGCTATTGTCACAGCCTTTATCTCCGAGCTGATTAACTGGCAGGCGGCGTTTATTATTCCCGGTGTCATCTGCGTACTGACCGGGGTCGCCTACTCCTGGGTATCGGGAGATGTGTCTGCCATTCATCGAAAAAGCAGTAGAGACACAGAAGCTCTCGACAGAGGTGCCATGATCAAACTGTTTATTGGTATTGCTGTTATTGCCTGTCTTGGAGGGCTGGTGTTCCAGAGCATGACAACAGCCCTGCCGAAAATGGTGGAGTCTGCCTTTACCGGGTCTCTGGGGCAGACAGGTATGATCGCCACTACTGTCTTCCTGGTGGCTGCTACTGTGCAAATAGTCATTGGTGAGCTGCTTGACCAGATTCCAGCCCGCTCCCTGTTGCTGGTCATTGCACTGGGACAGGTGATATTCCTGATTCTGGCGTCTATGGCTTCTGGCTGGTGGTTGATTCTGGTACTGGTTTGCCTGATGTTTTTTACCTTTGGGCAGATTCCAGTTAATGACTGGCTGATTGGTCATTATGCGGCGGATGAATGGCGTTCACGTTTCTATGCCATGAAGTACACTCTGGGCTTGAGTGTAGCAACCGTAGCGTACTGGTTGATCGCTGTCGTACACGACAATACCGGTGAGTTTACGCTCCTGTATCTGATTCTGGCAGCGGTGATGAGCCTTTCTGTTATTGCAGCATGGTTTATGCCAGGAACACAGGTGCAGCAGGAAGCACTTGCCTGATTTCAATAAAAGCTGTTTGAAAATAAACAACAGAGGGGTTATTCAGCCCCTCTGTTGTTTGTCTCACGCCATTAAATATTTTGTTCGATTAATGTTGTTGAGCGCACTGGCAGCCACGCAGTCGACCCATTACTCAACCTGACTTCCTGCCAGCGGGCATGCTCCTGCAACAGTACAAATTCCGTACCCTGGTTAAGCGGACTGGTGAAAGCCGGAGCAAAGACCAGGCCGGGGCCTTTGCGAGCTGTGACATCCATGGCTGTGATCACGCCAGTGCTGACTGCCGGTGTATAGGCGACTCTGAAAAGCGTCATCACACTGGTCAGCAGCATCACGCTGGCCGCCACAATAATGCGACTTTTCTCGGTTCGGTCTGAACGGATAAACACCCATACCTGCCACCAGAACAGACAATAGATGGCAATGGCAAACAGCAGCCAGACGCTGGAGCTGACGACGCTGTGAGAAAGCGCCAGCCACTGGGTGCCAAAACGGTCAGGCAGGTTATCAAGGCGCTGTTTGCGTACATGGCTCAGGTTGTGGGACAGTTCCTTACTCTTATAGCCCAGCTCCTCTGCCCGGCGATACCAGAGCACACTTTCACCATAACGCCCGGCGTGGAACCAGCTGTTGCCAATGTTGTAGGCAAGGGCTCCGTGGTTAATGCCTTCGGACTGCCACAGGGCTTCCAGTTTGCCAGCCACCAATGTGTGGGCTTCGCGTCCGCGTGTCGGGTAACTCTGGCTCAGTTGCAGGGCTTTGAGGTGTTCTTCCCGCAGGGATAACAGCTGCTCGTTAAGGCCAGAGCCTTCAGCCAGACCAGAGCCTTCAGCCAGACCAGAGCCTTCAGCCAGACCAGAGCCCGGCAGAGACAGAAACAGACTCAGGGTAAAAATAAGAAAGCGTTTCATGACAGCACTCCATTGGCTGGTAATGCTTTATCCAGTTGCTGCATCAGATCAATCAGTGCTTTACGACCGGATGGCGAGTGAGAAGTCGGCTTTGTTGCATACTGCTGTTGCAGCAGGCTCAGCTGCTGGCTTATTGCCTGAATCAGAGCCTGATCCACATCAAGGGAAGACAGTTTTGCTGTCAGAGACTGTTCGTTTAATCTGGAAGGCTGCAGACCAATACGACGGTGAAAGTATGCTCCCAGCGGTGCCAGAGGATCATTAGTGTTTGTCAGGTCAGCACGCAGCCGGGCAATGGCACTGCTGCTGCGGTAAGCCTGCCATTTTTTCCTGATCGCCGGGTACAGACCAAACAGAACGACAGCGGGTGGACAGATCAGCAGTGCAAACAGCAACCAGGGTGTTAATGGCCCCTGCTGACTGTCAGTATCGATCAGCTGTCTGGTCCAGTCATGCTCCCAGATGCCATCCTTGTCAGGCTTCACAGGGTTGCTTAACTGAACATCGGCAGACAATTCACTGCTGCTGATATTAAAACGCTCAACCGGAATCACTGTCAGTGGCACAGGCTCGGTCACATAGTCGCGGTAATGACCGGTTTGCGGATCAAAGTAGTTGATCACGAGGGGCGGGATTTCGGAAGTCTCCGCCAGTTTGGGAAACAGGCTCTGGCGCACAATCCGGACATCTTGCTCGTAAACCGCAGGAGACGCGGAACCGGGAATGTCAAAGCTGTGGATAAACGCTCTTTCATTTTGTAAATCAGGCAGTTGAGCAATTTCTGAATGTGGATGAATAACATCAAAACGCAACTGCATGGGCTCACCCTGTCGTACGGTTTCCGGTTCAGCAGTAACTGTAATGTCCGGACGACCCACCATGCCGGTAAAGTGTTCCGGTACACCGGAGGGGAGCGGCTTAACCTCAAAACGAACCGGTTCAGACAGGGTCATCAGCCGCACGGGCGCTTCATCTTTTGCCACTCGCTCAGCTTCAAAGAAGTTGTTATCGAAGTGAGCCGGGAAGCGGGAGCCTCTGAACTGCTGAGAGCCGTGCTTCCAGATTTGCTGATCCACGCTGGCCATCAGAACACCGGGCTGCAGGTCAAAAGTGCCTGCTTCCAGCGGCTGAATCTTGTAGTGAAAATGGATGCGGTACTGATTATCAGGCAGACCATGCCAGCGGGCGATAATACGACGGTTGCCGACTGGCAGGCCGATGGCGTTAGCGTCTCTGGATGTAAACGCATCCCAGGGTTCTACCGGCCTGATGGCGGCACTTTCAAACTCAGGCAGAAGAATGTTAACCGCTTTCAGCGCGTTTGGCTGAATGGAGGTAATCCATTCAAACTGTACGTCAATGGTCTGTCCAAGATAAATGCTGTCGGTCGTGTGGCTGACATTGATGCTCATCGCATCCGTCACTGTCGGCATGGTGACCGTGATAGATTCTGATGCATCGGTCTGCTGCTCACCGAGGGTAAAGACAGGCAAAGTCAGTTCACCGGACTTTAAGGGTGTCAGGCGAACCGGATAGCCCATTACCGGTGTGCCGTCCCGTTGCAGTCTGACCGCCGGGCGCTGTGTCACCATAAAGTCGCTGGTGGCGGCAATGGACAGCTTCAGGTCATCAGAGGGCGGATTCAGGGCCAGTACAACAAAGTCGGCAGGTTGCCCCTGCCATACTGTCTCATCTGGCTTCTCAAGAATAAGTTGCCAGTCTGTATCACTGGCGTAGGCTGTCGGAAACACCAGAAGTGCCAGAAATCCGAACAGAAATTGTTTAAAGTAGCTTGTCATAAAACCTTACCAGTCCCGATCAACCGTATTCTGTCGTTGCTGATCCAGTTGTTGTAATTCGCCCTCAAGTTGCCGGGCCTGATCCAGAATCTGTTTGGCATTGGCAGACGGGGTCGGTTCCAGTAAATCGCCAAACATTGTGTCCATGTCGTCAAATTCCGCGCTGTCACTTTCATCGACATCGGAATCTGTTGACTCGTCACCTTCCTGCTCAAGGCTTTCTTCACCCTCTTCACTTTCAGAGTTGGCTTCAGTCTCACTTTCTTCTTCCTGATCGCCCTGTTGCTGTTCCTGCTGCTGAACCGTGTCAATGTCCTGATGCAGGCGATACTGTTCCAGAGCCAGCCACTCCAGATTACGCTTGCTGGGCTCATGCTCCGGGTCGGTCAGCAGAATATCACGGAGGACTTTTCTGGCTTCGCTGAGGTAGATTTCCGGGTCAACGTACTCGTCGGACTGCATCGCTTCTTCAAAGAAAGCTTCTTCTATGAAATCAACCGGACTCAGGAAATCGTCGTAACTGCTGTTTGCCAGATGAATCAGAGACGTGGCCAGGTTGTAACTGGCTGCCACAGCGGTTGGCTGATCATCCGCCAGATCGGCTACCTGCCGGTACAGGCTGGCAGCGTCGGCATACAGCTTCTGCTCTATCAGGTCGGAAGCGCGCTGTTCCAGTTCATGAAGGTCAACCGGATCCTGGGCGTGGCTTGCGCTGACTGCCAGCAGCAACAGGCAGGGCAGCACCGCAGAGGTGGACACCCTGACAGGCCACTGCATCAGTGACAGAACCAGCAGCAAAGCGGCCAGTGCCATCAGGTAGGGGTAGCCTTCGGTGTACTCAAGCACTTCCCCCTGCTCACGACTGTCTGCTGGCCAGAGTACTCGCAGCTGGTCGAGAATACCGGGCAGGTCGAGCCAGGCAGTGCCAACCGGAAAGTAAATGCCCTGGTCTGCCTGCTGTGCCAGAGATCGGAGACGAGTGCCGTCCAGTCGACTCCAGTGCTCCCGACCTTCATCCATTGCCCAGTCTTTGCCATCACGGGTTGGAACCCTGGCACCAAACTGAGTGTCGCCCAGACCAATAATCAGCAGTCGTGTACCCAGCTGGTTCATTAACGCAATGGCTTCTTCAGGGTTTTCGCCCAGGTCTTCACCATCGGTAATCAGGACAATATCAGCGGCTTCAGGGTTACCGGAGTTACCGCTGTCCAGCATTTTTTCAAGCACTGTCATCAGGGCGTCGCCAATCCGGGTACCACCCGTTGCCACGGTTCCCGGACCGATGTTATCCAGCAGGGTATTCAGGAATACCCGGTCACGGGTCACCGGAGACTGGATGGAGGTTTCGCCGGCAAAGGCCGCCAGACCAATCCGGTCATTCGATGAGGTGTTAACCACCTGTCGTATAGCGGTACGGGCAACTTCCATGCGGTTCGGGCGGGCATCATCCGCCAGCATGGAACGGGACACATCCAGCAGAAATATGATGTCTCGTCCCTGGTCCTGTAACCCTTTAGGTTGAGGATTCCAGGCCGGGCGGGACATGGATACGGACAGCAAAGCAATGGTGACCAGCATCGTCGCCGAGCGACGACTGACCGCTGGCAGGGAAAGATGTTTGCTGAACTGCTTCAGGTCGCTGCGGCTTTTCTGTTGCTGGTAAACAGCCAGAAAACACCATGCCGGTATCAGTGCCAGCAGCCAGAGCCACTGGGGTGCTAACAGGGTCAATTGATTCATCCCAGTCTCCTCAGCCAGGTGGCACTTAACAGAGCTGACAGCATCAGACATAACAGTGCCAGCAGGGCGAAAGGCTGGAAGGCTGGTACCTGGTCGGTAAAGACGACGGTTTGCAGCTTTGAGGTTTCCAGATCATTAATTGCCTGATAACCGGCTACCAGGGACTCATAATCATACGCCCGGTTATAAACGCCTCCCGTCGTTTCTGCCATGGCTTGCAATACCCAGTCCACACGGACGGCTTCATTGCGGCTGTCGAGCATATCGGTGGGTTCATTACCAATAAAAATGGTATAAATTTTGATGTCCCACTCTTTGGCCAGGGCAGCTGCCATCATGGGGGAGTAAGTGCCGGAGTTGTTTTCACCATCTGTGATCATGATGATGACCTTGCTTTTAACCTTTTCATCCAGACCGTACTCATTCTCATACTCGCTGAGCTGTGCTGCCGCCAGGGCCGTTGCATCGCCAATGGCGGTACCGTCTTCTTCCATACGGGTGGGTGGATGAACATGGCGTGCCATACTGACCAGTGCATCGTGAGAGTCAGTCAGCGGGCTGATAACTCTTGGAAAACGGGCAAAGGTGATCAGGGAGATCAGGTCTGCCGGACGCCCTTCCAGCTGGTCATCATCGCCAATAATAAAGGCTTCCAGTACTTCCTTGGCAACGGTCATACGGTTGCTGCGCTTGCCGTCCAGATCCATACGAATGTTCATGGAGGAAGAAACGTCCAGCACTACGGCAATCGCAATGCCTTCCTGTTGTTCCGTTGATTCAGATACTTCACGCCGGGGCTGCGCCAGAGCCACAATAATCAGTGCCAGCGCCAGCAGTTGCAGGGCAGTGGTCAGCCATAGCCATTTCTGGCGATAGCTGGCTGGCAGGTCTGTGACCAGTGGCAGATGGGAATAACTAATTCCCTGTCGTCTGTTTCGACGCCAGCAATAAAAAGACAGCAGTGGTATAAGAGCCAGTAACCACAGCAGCATCGGGTACTTCACACTCATCCCCATTTCTCCTGACAGTGGTGGCAGTAGTCAATAAAATCTGGTAGCTGGGTCTCTCTGCCAAAACGCAGGGACTGATAGCGATGCAGCAGGGGATCATCGGTTGTCAGCTTGCCGGTGGGGTCTGCACCGGTGGTGACCATGAGCCATTGCCTGAGCGCTTCCCAGTCCATGCTGTCTGTCGCGCCTGCTTGTTCGGCAAGGTCTTTTGCAGAGAGCAACGGGCTGGAACCAACCAATGCCGGTTGTCTGCGCTGGCGAATAAACCAGGCTGAAGCCAGCACCACCAGTGCAGCCAGCGCCAGTAACAATGACAGATTGTAGGTTGATGCTTCCTGTCGTCCGGGCAGTTCGACAGTGTCCTGAATGTCCACAGGGTCTTTGTCGAAAGAGGACAATACCTCAACAGGCAGTGATGGCGTTTGCATTTGCCAGTGTTCGGAACCCCGGAAAACATCCACTGTAAAGACCGGGGTCTGGTGCTGGTCTGGTATCAGAAAGGCGGTGTCCATATACACGGTGTACTGCCACTGTCCGTCAACCCATCGTGGCAGCGCTGTATGACTGGTCAGCAGTTCCATCGCTCCCCAGTTCTGTTGTTGAGGGTTGAAAATAACCTCGACCCCTTCGTTGTAACGAGCGGTCAGAGCCAGCTCAATTTGCTGGCCGGCGGTGGTCACTTTGACAGAGGGTTCAAGATGGATCGTTGCAAGATGGGTCGTCGCCTGTTCTTCTTCTGCATAAGCAGAAAGGCTGCCTGACAATACGGCTAATACGAGAAGAGCGAGCAGCAGCGAAGAAACAAACGAAGAAACAAGCGATGTTCTGATTGTTTTAACCACCGGTTTCCCCTTCAATCCTGTCTCTGCGGGCATGGAAAAACGACAGCAGTGTTTCCACCGGATCGTCACCGACGTTATGAACCAGCAGGTCAAGCCCCCACTGGGAAAAGGCCTGCTGGCGGTCTTTCAGGCGCTTGTCCATGCGACGGCTGAACAGTTTCTGTACCGACTGGCTTGCCAGGTCGAGCCAGCGGGTTTGTCCTGTTTCCGCGTCACGCAAATGGGTCAGGCCGCCACCGGTCAGTGTCGCCTCTCTCGGGTCGTCTACTGCGATGGCAATGACTTCATGATGACGCCCCAGCATGGCAAGGTTTTCCATATAACCTTCCATAAAGAAGTCTGAAATGACGACAATGATCGAACGCTTCAGCTTTAACTGGTTCAGGTGATCCAGTGATTCAACGACACAGGTAGAAGAGACCGTTTCAGGTTCTTCCAGTACTGATGACAGGCAACGCATTAACTGGTTACGACCTCTTGCAGGTGGCAGGAAGTCATCCATGCCGTCGCTGAACCTGAGCAGGCCAATGCGGTCGTTGCTGTCCAGTGCTGCTGTACCCAGCAGACCGCATAATTCTGCGGTTGCCATCTGGCGTCCACTGTCCTCGCTGGACCAGGCAAACGACGGGGAATTATCGACGACAAAGATCAGGTTAATTTCCCGCTCTTCATGGAAGCGTTTGATATGAACCTGGCCGCTGCGTGCCGTAACATTCCAGTCAATGGTGCGAACGTCGTCGCCAGGGCAGTACGCCCTGACTTCGTCAAACTCCAGACCCTGACCTTTGAAAATCGAGCGATACTGCCCTGTCAGCAGGTGGTCAACCCGGTGCTTGCAGAACAGCTGCAACTGATGCAGTCGCTGGGTTAAATGGTCGTGCATATCAGTTCGGGATGGTCACTCGCTCAAGCATCTGTTCGATCAGGGTTTCCGAGGTAATCCCACGGGCTTCTGCCTTGTAGCTCAGGGCAATACGATGACGCAGAATGTCTGGTGCCAGACTGCGAATGTCTTCAGGCAGAACATGGTCGCGCCCCTGAATCACGGCAGCGGCCCGGGCAGCCAGTGCCAGGTTGATGGTGGCTCGTGGCGAGGCGCCAAAACGAATCAGGTCAGCCATCTCCAGGCCGTAGTCCTCAGGGGATCGGGTCGCCGTGATCAGGTGAACAATGTATTTTTCAAGGCTCGGGTCCATGTGAACGTGCTCAATCCGGGCGGACAGCGCTTCCAGGTCTTCTCTGGTCAGTACACTGTTCACATCCACCTTTGTTTTTGGGCGGGACATACGACGCATTACTTCCAGCTCTTCATCAAAAGCCGGGTAATCCACTTTCAGCTTGAACATGAAACGGTCTACCTGTGCCTCTGGCAGTGGATAAGTACCTTCCTGTTCGACCGGGTTTTGTGTAGCCAGAACCAGGAACGGATGAGGCAGGGGGCTGATATCTTTACCAAGGGTGACCTGCTTTTCCTGCATCGCTTCGAGCAGGGCAGACTGAACCTTGGCAGGGGAACGGTTGATTTCGTCCGCTAAAACGATGTTGGCAAAGATCGGGCCTTTTTCAGCCGTAAACTCACCGGTTGACGGGTTGTAAATCAGGGTGCCGGTCACGTCGCCGGGCAGCAGGTCCGGGGTAAACTGAATTCGGCTGAAATCCAGTCCCAGGGCTTTGGACAGGGTATTAACCGTCAGGGTTTTTGCCAGTCCCGGAATACCTTCGATCAGTACATGGCTTTTGCACAGCAGGGCAAGAATAAGACGATCGACCAGGTCTTCCTGGCCAACGATGACTTTAGCCACTTCTTTACGAAGAATGGCGACTTTTTTTAAAGCCTCAACAGGCTGGCTAACGACGACTGACATACGATTATTTTCTGGATTTTAAATGTGTTGATTACTGGCTGCTTTTAATAGCGGCTGAAGTTGAATGATTTTGTTACATAACGTTTAATTAAGAAACAAAATAGACATCAGAGATGAATGAATTGTCTCAAAGAATGACAGGTATAAAAAGCAAAGAGGTATTGATTTGAATCAAGTTAATAATCATTAGCTTTAAAAAACAAATAACCAATTAATTGAATTGATACTGGTTATTAATTCAGGTTATTTTTTTTAATTTATCAATTTTATTAAAGACAGTATTTGAACGAATTAAATAATGATTGTTGTTTTAATTTAGTCATTAATGGAGAGGTTAATGAAAAGTAAGTTCAGCTAATCGCCATAAGCGGTTAGCTGATTACACTTTTTGAGCTTTTACGTTTAAGGCAGAAGTTTATTTTTTAGTCGTGTTGCCAGAGAACTGAAAGCTGATGGCTTTTGATGCCTGCTTGTTTTTTGCACATCTGACGGGCAGTCACTGCAATCTGACAGTGCCTTGTCGGCGGGCTCAGTAATGCCATGTTCAATCAGGTCAACAACATCGGCTGCAACCTCTCCCGTCAGTCGTATGCATTGTCTGATATGCTCCCTTGAACCAAACTCCACATGTTTGATGAGCTTTCGACAACAGGTTGAACCGTTACGTTTCTGAAACCGGTCGTGCAGTTCGGACGACAGTGGAAATATATCATCCGATAGTTTTTCCCCTTTCTGTTCCCGTCCATGCTCCAGACCCAGCGCCATAACCCCACCGGCGACTGCACCACACAGGCAGCCTGACATACCAATGCCGACCGGAAAGCCGGATGCCATTTTCACCATACGAGGGTCAGCGGGTTGCCCGAGGTGGTCGTTAACGGTGGTGAAAACGGCTTCTGAACAGAGAAACTGGCGTTTTCTATACAGTGTTTCTGCTTTTTTTCGAGCGGTTTCACTGATGTCATCGTACTGACGCATACGTTCAAGACGACGGTCTTCGATCGCCTGCTCACGTTTTGAGAGTGATGAGGCTGGTTTGTGTTTTTTTGGCAAAGGCATAGTTTACTCCACGGGCTATCAGGACCCGCGCTACGTTCAACAGGTAGCAAATCCGGAAATTTTTCATATTAAGTACGACTATTGTTGTATTCAAATGCAAAGAGCGTTTTGACCGGATAATACCTATCAGGTTGCGCATTTTTCCTATATCTCAGCATTTTGACTTTGCCTCAGAATGATCTCTTCATTTATACGCTGTCTATTGAACACAGCTGAACTGAGGTTTTCATGCAACACCAACACACTCTGGATGCCCGGGGCCTGCTCTGCCCACAACCTTTGATACAAACCCGCCGTCTGTTAAAAACTTTGCAGGAGGGTGAGTATTTTCAGGTGATTGTGGATAATGAGATAGCTCACCTGAACCTGATGACTTTTTTTGAAGATCAGGGTATGAATCCGGAGTATGTTGCTGAATCGGGCGAGTGGGTGATCACTGCGACCTGCCAGACTTCTGGCAGACAGTCTGGTACTAAAGAAAACACTGCCGGGGATGACGTTACCCCGGTCACAAAAAATACACAGCCGCCAGCCCGGAACTCTGATGATCTTGCTTCTGATTATATAGTTGTACTGAACAGCGACCGTATGGGGCTGGGGAATGACGACCTTGGTAGCATACTGATTAAAGGTTACCTGAACACTCTGAAAGAAATTGAGCGCAAACCATCGACCATTATTCTGTACAACGGCGGAGCCCGGCTGGCAGCGGAAGGTTCGGGCGCTGATTCTGCGTTGCAGGCGCTTGAGGCTCTGTCGGTTGATATTATTGTCTGTGGTGCCTGTGTTGACTTCTTTGAGTTACAGGGGAAGCTTGCAGCGGGTCGTATTTCCAATATGTATGAAATTGCGGAAAAAATCGCCGCCGCTGGTCATGTGGTGTACCCATGAACAGTGCTGACCCTTTAACCTACTTTGATAACAGTGCTACCAGTTTTCCCAAGCCAGTGGAAGTCACAGAAGCGATCAGGCACTACCTTTCAGAGATGGGAGGCAGCTATGGTCGTTCATCCCATGCCAGGGCTTTTGAGTCCAGCTCTGTCGTTGAAGAGTGTCGTGAAAAGCTGGCAGGCATGATGAATATAGAACAGGTTGAGAACCTGTGTTTTGCCAGTAATGCGACACATGCCGCTAATACGGTGTTACTGGGTTTCTCTTTTCCTGAGGGGGCTGAAGTACTGGTATCGCCACTGGAGCATAATGCAGTGGCCCGCCCCCTGGCGATGCTGGAACAACAGGGACGAATCTCTTTAAAAACTCTGCCGGCAGGCAGGGATGGTCGGGTTATTCCGGAACAGATAAGCGATCTGGTCAACAGCAGTACGGCGCTGGTGGTGGTAAACCATCAAAGTAATGTGAACGGTGTGATTCAGCCCGTTACCAGTATAAAAGAGGCGGCTGGTGAGGTGCCTTTGTTGGTGGATGCTTCCCAGTCTCTGGGGAAATGTCCGGTGCATGTGGATCAGTGGGGTATTGATTACCTGATTTTCACCGGACACAAAGCCTTGCTGGGGCCAACCGGTACCGGCGGATTTTATATTCGTGAGCCTAACTCTATAAAGCCACTGTTGCTGGGTGGTACGGGCAGCAACAGCGAACACCTTGATATGCCAACGGTAATGCCGGATCGCTTTGAAGCTGGCACACCGAATATTGCGGGCATTTTTGGTTTGCTGGCGGCACTGGAACATGCCCCGGAACCACGACACAGTCGTGAAGATTTTCTTACGCTGCTGGAGAATATTCAGGGTATTGATGGTTTTACTGTTAACAGGGCGATAAACGCTGAAGCCCAGGGCGAAGTGATATCCTTAACCCACAATGCGCTGGACGCTGCTACGCTGTCGTGGCATCTGGAAAAACAGTTCGGTATCAGCTCCCGTTCCGGTCTGCACTGTTCGCCACTGGCGCATCAGCACCTGGGAACCTACCCTGAAGGCACCTGTCGACTGTCGCCTTCTGTTTATCATTCGCCAGACGATTTTGCTTATTTGTTGGATGCTTTAAGAAGCATTACGATGGAGGTGGCTGCATGAAGCGGGCATTTATTCTGCTGAAAAATATGCGTGCTGCCATTAAGGCTGAAGCCTGGTGCCGGGAGCAGGGCGTTGCCTGCGAAGTGGTTCCCGTACCCCGGCAGTTATCTTCAGAATGTGGCATGTGCCTTGAAATTGATAACAACCATGCCGACACTGTGCAGCAACAATTGCAATCCGCAGGTTTTATTTTGACGCTTGCCCGCATATAAGGCGTATGATTGATGTCTGAAACTACTTCTGAAACAACGCATGAAACCCTTCACGAGACTCTTCATAAAACGAGAGCTGAACCGGCCATTGATTTGCTGAAAACTGTAGAGTATGGCGGTTGTTCAGCCAAACTCTCACCGACAGAACTGGCTGGCATACTGGATAAACTGAACTTTCCAGCTCATCCCGACCTGCTGGTGGATGTTTCGACCCATGATGATGCCGGTGTTTACCGGATCAACGATGAAACCGCTTTGATCTTTACCACCGATTTCTTCCCCCCTGTGTGCAGTGACCCACAGGAGTTTGGCGAAATAGCGGCTGCCAATGCCCTGAGCGATGTGTTTGCCATGGGCGGCAACGCCCTGATGGTGCTGAACCTGATGATGTACTCGACTAAAGATTTGCCGGTCGAAGGGTTTGCTCAGATTCTGCAGGGTGGGCAGAACAAAGTCATGGAAGCGGGGGCGCTGGTCGTCGGTGGACACACTATTGAAGACCATCCACCCAAGTTTGGCCTGGCCGTCATTGGTACGATTCACCCCGATAAAATTGTCAGCAACAGCGCTGCTCGTCCGGGGGATAAGTTGATTCTGACCAAGCCGCTTGGTACTGGCGCGTTAATTGCGGGTCAACGGGAGCAGCTTGCCAGCCGTGAAGCCTATCAGCAGGCGCTGAAACAGATGAAACTGTTGAATAAAACCGCAGCGGATATCATGGTGAAATACGGCGCTCGTTGTGCAACTGATGTCACGGGTTTCGGCCTGTTGGGTCATGGTCGTGAAATTGCCAAAGGCAGCGGTGTGACGCTGAGAATTGATACAGAAAGTCTGCCGTTGCTCGACGAAGCCTATGAGCTGTTTGATGATGGTTGTATTCCGGGAGCTGCCTTCCGTAACCTGCATTATGTCGGCAAAGACGTTCAGTTCAAGTCGGGTATTGATTACAACCTTAAAATGCTCACCTGCGACGCCCAGACATCGGGCGGGCTGCTGATCTGCGCCCCGGCTGAAACCGCTGAAGCCATGCTGGCTGACCTCAGGGCTACGGGATTGCACGACCAGGCTGCAATGATTGGTGAAGTGCTGCCAAGGATGGATGTTGCCCTTCTGCTGGAGTAATGTGGGCCTTGAATAGTTGGTTCCTGATTCAGGGGTCCTGAGCCATGCCTGTACCGCTTTCAAAAGAAACCCTGGATAAGATGCATTCCAGGGTTTTAAATGGGAAATTAAAGCTGTTTACGTACGACCGATTTGGCTTTGATGTTCAAAATCTCATCATTCTCGCTCATGGAGGTGCTCACAACCAGAATGGGCTTCCCTGTGCTATTCAGCGTTTAATGGGAACCTATTATTTTAAAAGCCCCGTATGGACGACGTTATTCTTCTACTCCCCACATGGTACTGTCACTTTCGGAGGCCTGCTTTCATTCATGGATGGTACGTACCGGCCCTTTGAGGCCTATATTCCCGGAGAGCCTGTCATCAATTATGCGCTGTTTCACAGTGTCGATCAGCGGCCATCAGGCAGCGATGAACATATTCAGTTCTGTCTCTACCAGAGTCGTTGTGGTTCAGGGCCGGATTTCATTCATCACCCGTTTCGTATTTTCGACATTGTTACTGTGGAACCGTCAGGATCATGGGGCATATCCCTTAAAGACGTACTCGACACTCTGTTCCTGACAGGAAATCTGTACCCCAGAGTCCATTGCACATTCTGTCGCAACGAGTATCGAACAGAAAAACGTTACTATGAGCCGACTTATGATTACATGAAGAGATACCGTGTTACTCATCCCCTTTAGGGGGAGTAACGTTGAGGAGGCTTATAGGGTTGTTACCGCTTGGCTGTAGTGGTTATTTCCGCAGGGGATCTGTATGTTTTTTGATGCCATAAAAACAGCTGACAATACTGAGTTCAAACATGAAGCATCCGGTATGGTATTTAAATACAGTCGTTCCAGTGCAGAAGATTTCCTGAGTCTGAAGCTTTTTGAGAAAACTGCAGCTGAGGAAGTCGGATTCGCTTTCGTTGAGTACCGAAAAGGCCGTCTCCTGGATAACTGGTCTTATCTAGAGTATGACAACCCGAAATATCCGGAAGGCACTTATGGTTTGCGGTCAATGGAGGTCTCCAGGCCCTTCCGTAATAAGTCTCTTGGAGTGTTATTGCTGTTTATAGCGGCTGGTGAGGTTCATATTAACACCGGTACGCACTTATATCTGGTTAACCCGCTTACAAAGGCTTTGGGATTTTATATTCAGTTTGGCTTTCATCCTGAGCCTCGCGCTGTGGAAGGAAGGCGAGAGCACAGACTTAGCCATCTGAGGCCGGGTTACCACCCTGATGCCGACTATATTTTTGCGGAAAAAATTGCGATGACCAGAAATTACCTTGTCTGGCGAGGTGACATTAATATAAGTCTGAGTCTCCTTACGAAAAAAGTAACCTCCCGTTTTTCATTTTCAAATCCCTATGCAGAATCAGAAATTTAACCAACTACCGTCGTCAGAAAGTTTGATATAAGCCCATGACCCGGCAAATTCAGTTTGCTAATCTCTTTACTTCGATTTGGTAGATCAACACGAAAGTCACTGCCATGTACCTGTAATTATAAATGTAACTACGGGCGCATGGTCGGGTTTTTACACGACATTCGCCCTAATAATGTGAGCGTATGTTATGACAGGACAATCTGTTTTATGGATTAAGTCGCCTCTTTCGAGTTATACGGCAAATAACGAAGATGCCGCCAATGGCATCCTGATTCAGGGTGACACCATTCTGGAACTGGTGCCTGAGGGACATAGCCCCAGACACCAGTACGACCGAACTTTTGATGCCAGCCAGCATGTATTGATGCCGGGGCTGGTCAATACCCACCATCATTTTTATCAAACCCTGACCCGTGCCTGCCCGCCTGCTTTAAATAAAAAACTCTTCCCCTGGCTGCAAACGCTTTATCCGATATGGTCTCAGCTAACACCCGAACAGCACGCCCTGGCCACGGAGCTTGCCATGGTGGAATTACTGCTGAGTGGTTGTACAACAGTAAGCGACCATCACTATCTGTTTCCGGAAACGTTAACCGAAGGCATCGATCAGCAGGTTGAAGTCGCCCGGCGTCTGGGGATGCGGGCAACCTTTACCCGTGGCTCCATGAGTCTTGGACAGGATCAGGGCGGCCTGCCACCAGAGTCGGTGGTACAGAGTGAAGACACAATTATGAACGACAGCGTTCGATTGATTCAGGCATACCATAAGAAAGATGATCTGATTGAAATCGCCCTGGCTCCCTGCTCTCCGTTTTCTGTTACACAGGACCTGATGAAAAGTACGGCTATTCTCGCAGAAGAATACGACGTTAATATTCATACGCATCTGGCGGAAACAGAAGATGAAAATAATTTTTGCCTGAAAATGTTCGGCGAGCGACCTCTTGATTATCTGGAAACGGTGGGTTGGCTCCATAACAAAACCTGGCTGGCTCACGGCATTCATTTTAACGATGACGAAATTCAACGTCTGGGTCAGGCCAGAGTGGGTATTTGTCACTGTCCGTCTTCTAACATGGTACTGGCTTCAGGTATTGCCCGGGTCAAAGAACTGAAAGCGGCGGGTGTCCGGGTGGGGCTTGGCGTGGACGGTTCGGCGTCCAATGACCATAGCAACCTGATTCAGGAAGTTCGTCAGGCTCTTTGTATTCAGCGTTTGCGCTATGAGGCGGATGAGTTTACCCACCTTGATGCACTGAATCTTGCTACAAAAGGCTCGGCTGAAGTGTTGAACCGTCCTGATATAGGTCAGCTGTCTGTTGGCATGAAAGCGGATCTTGCCCTGTATAAACTGGATGAGCCCCGATTCAGTGGCAGTCATGACCCTCTGGCAGCCCTGGTGTTATGTGGCGCTCATAAAGCCGATGCCGTAATGGTCAATGGTCAGTGGAAGGTGAAACAAGGTATCTGGCTGGAAGGTGATATTACTGAACTGATGCAGAAGCATACGGCGGCAGCGAAGGCCCTGTTTGAATCGGCAGGCTATTAGGCTGGTTAATTTCAGGTTGTTCCGCACTGCCGGACAACCTGAGTCAAAGGCTGGAAGATTCGATTCCATATAGTGGGACAATCAGTGGTTCAGGGATTAAACGCCAATGGTAGTTTAGTGATCAGGGAGTAACGAACAGTCATAGAAAGAAACTAACTCAAGCTTGTCAGTATCTCGAAAAATAATAATAAGCGGAGCAACAACGTGAGTAAGACTATCCAGCCAGGCAATGATAAAAATGACCTGATCTACCGCCTTAATGATAAGCCAGCCCCCCACAAAGCACTGTTTGCTGCCTTTCAGCATATTCTGGCAAGCTTTGTCGGCATTATCACACCTGCCTTGATTATCGGTGGCGTATTAGGGCTGGGTGAACACATTCCTTATCTGGTCAGCATGTCGTTGATGGTGTCCGGCGTGGGTACTTTTATACAGGCAAGAAGAGTTGGGCCAATTGGTTCCGGCCTCTTATGCGTACAAGGGACCAGTTTTGGTTTTTTGAGTTCGATCATCGCGGCCGGGTTTATCGTTAAAGGGCGTGGCGGTAGCCCGGAAGATATACTTGCCATGATTTTCGGTGTGTGCTTTTTTGCCGCATTTATTGAAATTGTCCTGAGTCGCTTTATGCATAAACTCAAGCGCATTATTACTCCTGTGGTGACGGGTATTGTGATCACCACGATTGGCTTATCACTGATCAAAGTGGGAATGACCGATATAGCCGGTGGCTTTGGGGCAGAAGACAAGGGGGCTCTGCATTATCTTACCGTGGGTGGCATCACTTTAGGCACCATCATCTTCTTAAACCGCTTCAGTAACCAGGTGCTGCGTCTTTCTGCCATTATGATCGGCATGACGGTCGGTTATATCTGTGCCGCTTTCATGGGCATGGTTAACTATAACATTGCTGATGTAGCTTTAGTTACCGTTCCAACACCCTTTAAGTTTGGCTTTGATTTTGACATCGCTGCCTTTATTCCTGTGGCTATTATTTGACTGTTGTAACGGCGATAGAAACAACCGGCGACCTCACCGCTAACTCAGTGGTATCAAATGAGCCGGTTAAAGGGCCGGTTTATATAAATCGAATTAAGGGCGGTGTTCTGGGAGATGGTACGAACTCCGCAATTGCCGCTATCCTGGGCAGTTTCCCTATGTCGACCTTCAGCCAGAACAATGGTGTGATTCAGTTGACCGGAGTAGCCAGTCGTTATGTTGCCTACTTTATCGCCGGTCTGTTAGTTCTGCTGGGTCTGTTCCCTGTGATTGGCGCTTTCCTGCAAACCATGCCTAAACCTGTATTGGGCGGTGCAACGCTGGTGATGTTTGGTACGGTTGCAGCCGCTGGTATTCGTATTCTTGCCTCAGCAGAGCTGGGCAGACGGGATCTGCTTATCATGGCTGTGTCGTTTGGTTTAGGGCTTGGGGTCACGGCAGTACCTGAAGTCGCCAGCCAGCTTCCTCCCTTATTGAAAAGTCTGTTCAGCTCTTCTATTACCGTCGCGGGTCTTTCTGCCATCTTTATGAGCCTGTTTTTACCTATGGGTGAGCAGGCATCGGTAGAGAAGGAGGCGCAAAATGAAGCTGAGCCAGCGTCAGGCACCGTATAGTTAAATGCTTTTTTCCACCTTCAAGCCGCCCTTAACCTGAGGCGGTTTTTTTTCATCCGCTTCTCCCTGAAACTGGCTCGACAGCGGCAGAGCCACCTCAATAAAAGCATTGGTCATTGGGGTGTGCCTCTGGGCATTGTGGCAAATGACATAGGAGCAGGAGAATTCGTCCAGGTCCGCAATGGAGATTGCCTTGATATCGGGATGTGACAGATATTCTGTGGCACCGACATAGCTTAACCCCAGCCCGGACGCTGTCGCCTGTCTGACGGCTTCACGACTGCTGACTTCCATAATGATCCTTGGTTTTATATTCCGTCCTGCAATATTTTGCTCTGCTATGGCCTGTTC
This sequence comes from Endozoicomonas sp. NE40, assembly GCF_040549045.1. Lineage (NCBI taxonomy): Bacteria > Pseudomonadati > Pseudomonadota > Gammaproteobacteria > Oceanospirillales > Endozoicomonadaceae > Endozoicomonas > Endozoicomonas lisbonensis. The sequence goes on from NZ_JBEWTB010000002.1 coordinate 3,204,456, forward strand.
GAAAATCTGGCGGGTGGTAGAGCCTTTTTCCCGCTGGATCATCGGCTGATTATGCAGCATGGACAGAGTCACCTGACGGTGTTGGACAATGGGATCATCTTTAGGTGCCATAAGAATGATGCGCTGTCTGCTGAACTCAAAGCTGAACAGTCGTTCATCGGGTTTGCTGTAGGCAATCATACCGGCGTCCAGCTGGCCGTTTAATACTTTCTGTGTGATCAGCTCTGAACCGCCGGTTTCTACTTCCAGCTTTATACCGGGGTAACGGGCGTGGAATTCTTTCAGTATTGGCATGAAAAACGGGGGGCTGACCGCTCCGATTTTCAATGTACCCGTTAACAGTCTGCCATCAGAACGCAGTATCTGTTTTGCTTTCTTTTCCAGGGCAAAAATCATCTGGGTTTGCTGGTAAAGAGCAGCCCCTGTTTCTGTCAGCTGATTGTTACCCCTTTGTCGTCGCAGAAGCTGAACGTTGTAATAACTTTCCAGCTCCCGAATCTGTGCCGTAATGGTGGGCTGGCTGATATGCAGTTGTTCCGCAGCTTTGGAAAAACTGCCGGTACGGGCCACTGCATGAAAGGAACGAAGCTGGCTGAATTTCATGGTTTGGGTGTTCGTTCTGTTTGTATGTCGTTTTATTGTTTAGAGCAATATAGCTTTTTTCTATGAACAAAATATGAAATTAGTATTTTCAAGTCACCCAACAGTCACAAAGCCCTCTTAAACTGATGAACATCAACTGATTGGGATGCACTCAACATGTGGCGTTTTCATAATCCGGTCGATGTGCAGTTTGGCCCTGGCTGTCTGGAAACATTACCAGAGCGGTTAAATGGCAGACGATACGCACTGGTGACCTATAACGAACCATTTTTTACAGAACTGACGGAAACCATTACCACTCTGGCGGGAGCGCCGCAGGTGGTAATCAATAACGTTGAGCCTAATCCGGATATTGCTAACCTCGAACCCCTTTGTCAGCAACTGTGTAGCAGCGGACAGCCTGAAGTCATCGTTGCCCTGGGCGGTGGCTCGGTGATGGATACTGCCAAGTTTCTTTCGGCAGCAGGCAGTGATTTCGAACAGACAAAGTCTTATCTCACAGAAGGTGGCCACAAAGGGCAGCTGTTGTGTACACCAATCATCGCGATTCCCACTACCGCCGGAACCGGCAGTGAAGTGACCTGCTGGGCGACCATCTGGGATAAACAGGCACAGAAGAAATATTCACTGGCAGATGCCGGACTCTACCCCGAATCTGCGCTGTGTGACCCTGATTTAACGTTGCAACTGCCCGTGGTCCTCACGCTCACTACCGGCCTGGATGCACTGTCCCATGCCCTGGAAAGTATCTGGAACAAAAACCGTAACGGGGTGTCTTCAGCCCTGGCTGTCGAGGCGGTAAAAACCATTCTGGACACTCTGCCCCATCTTGTCCGGCAGCCGGACCACGCACTCTTTCGGACGGATATGATGAAGGCGGCGTTGAAAGCCGGGTTGGCGTTTTCCAATACCAAAACATCCATTGCCCACAATATTTCTTACGCCGTCACTCTCCAGTCTGGTACGCCTCATGGCATCGCCTGCTCCTTTACTCTGCCGCAGGTGCTGCGCTCTGTGATCGGGCTGGACCGGGGGGTGGATTCAGATCTGAAAGCCATTTTCGGGCATGACCTGGACAAAGCATGGGATCAGTTTGATGGCTGGTTCCGTGAACTGGGCGTTAATACTGACCCTGAGGCGTATGGTTATAACCAGGAGAACTGGAGGCAACTGTTGCTTGATGCCCTGCAGGGAGAACGAGGTAAAAACTTTATTGGTCAGCAGGAAGCGTTGCTGGCGTGCTACTAAAACTAAAAAACTAAATGGAGAGTTAAACAATGATAATAAAAAGGATTGCCCGTCAATGCCTGCTGGCCGCTGCACTGGTTGTGTCGTGTACCAGCGTTCTGGCCATGGACAGTTTGAAAATCGCCCTGATTCCTTCCGAGGATTCCAGAGCGATGCTGCGTCAGACGGAAGCCTTGATGGATCAGCTGTCTAAAAAGCTGGATACCAAAGTGACAGGTTTTGTTGCTACCGATTACAACGGTGTGATTGAGGCACTGCGTGCCGGGCATGTTGATATTGCCTATCTTGGGCCTTTTTCTTATGTAAAAGCGACTGAAGTGGCGGATGTTGAAGCGTTTGCGGTAGCCGAAACGAAAAAGGCTGGTTCAGTCGCTTATCACAGCCAGATTATTGCCCGTGCTGAAGCTGATGATATTAATGAACTGAAAGACCTGAAAGGCAAAAACGTTGCTTTTGTCGATCCTACCTCAACCTCTGGTTATGTATTTCCCATGGTGGGACTGAAAGCGGAAAGTATTAATCCGACCGAAGACTTCCGGAACGTTGTCTACACAGGGGCTCACGACGCCAATATTCTGGCTGTAAAGCATGGGCGGGTTGACGCAGCGACCGTGGCTGACCGGATTGTTAATGCAGCTGTCGAAAAAGGACTGATTGGACGTGACGAGTACAAGGTGATCTGGCGTTCCAGCCCGATTCCCGAGTCACCCATGGTATGGCGCAACAACCTGCCGGAAGAGAGCAAAAAACGTATTCGTGAAGCCTTCCTGAGCATGGAGTCTGTACAGTTTGGCGACCAGGGCATTGTTAACCGTTATATGCCCACTAACGATGATGCGTACGACATTGTTCGTAAAGCGGCGAAGATGTAAAACAGCCATAACAACCGGGGGGACGGACTGTGATTGAAATAAAGAATCTTCATAAAAGCTACGGCGACAATACGGTTCTTAGCGGCGTTGACTTTGAATTGACTGCGGGTGAATTCGTGGTGGTTCTGGGGCCATCAGGAGCAGGAAAATCGACCCTGTTGCGCTGCATCAATCGTCTGACAGACCCGGACTGTGGTGAGATTGTGGTGAACAGGAAAGATGTTGCCAATGTTCAGGGGGGAGATCTGCAGCAGTTACGCCGTAACGTTGGCATGATCTTTCAGCACCATAATCTGACCAAACGGCTCTCGGTGTTGAAAAATGTCTTAATGGGGCGAATGGCCGAGCTGCCGTTCTGGAGCTGTGCTCTGCAACTGTTTCCCAAAAAAGATGTCGAACTGGCGAAACGTTGTCTGGCCCAGGTGGGTCTGGATGCCAAGGTGTACGAACGGGCTGACAGTCTGAGTGGTGGTCAGCAGCAGCGGGTGGGTATTGCCAGAGCCCTTGCCCAGCAGCCGCAGCTGATTCTTGCCGATGAACCCGTGGCCAGTCTGGACCCTCAGTCGTCCCGGAAAGTCCTGAGCTATATCCGTAAAAGCTGTAAAGAGCAGGGTATTGCGGTGCTCTGCAATCTGCACCAGATTGATTATGCCATGGAATTTGGTGAGCGGATTATCGGTTTGTCCGGTGGCAAGGTGGTGTTCAATGACCATCCGGAGCATCTGACGCCTGAAATGGTCGAGAAGATTTACCCCGGCCTTGAAGATGCCAGCGTCAACAAGCTGGTGTCGCGCATGGCCGCTGAGCGTCGTGAACTGCGACAGTCTGAATCCCGGTTACAACGGCCTGTATGGAAGGTGGCCTGATATGCGAACATCACTGCAATTTGTTGCAAATCCCCCCAGGGGCGGCTGGTGGGTTCTTTTACCTGCGATACTGGCGGTTTACCTGATTCTTGCATGGGCGGCAGAAGGCGCCCGGCTGGATTTGTCTGAACTGATTTCCGGCCTGCCCTGGATTCAGGATTTTATTGTACGCATGTTGCCGCCCAATCTTGGCTACATTACTGAACGACTGGTGCAGCCTGCCATCCAGACCCTGCAGATTGCTTTGTGGGGAACGGTTCTGTCGGTCATTCTTGCGGTGCCTGTGTGCTTTTTCGCGGCGAAAAATCTGACTCCACACCCTGTTGTTTATCATGCCCTTCGGCAGATTCTTAATGTATTAAGGGGCATTAATGAACTGATTCTGGCATTGATCTTTGTTGCGGCTGTTGGTCTGGGACCTTTTGCCGGTGTGCTGGCCCTGGCTCTGCACGGTGCTGGTATGATGGGCAAGTTCTTTGCGGAAGCCATTGAAGAGATTGATCAGGGGCCTCTGGAAGCCATGCGGGCATCCGGTTGCTCCAATGCCCAGACCATACTGTTTGCGGTTTTGCCACAGGTAATGCCAGCCTGGATTGGCGTGGTTCTGTATCGTCTGGAATGTAATATCCGTATCTCGGCGGTGCTGGGTATGATTGGTGCGGGTGGCATAGGCTTTGAACTGATCACATCCATGAAAATGTTTGAGTATGAGAACACCGCCGCCTGTATTCTGGTGATTCTGGCACTGGTCTTTGCTACGGATATTATTTCTGCACGGTTGCGGCAGATGATTCGTTAAGGCCGTTGGGGCATGGGGAGCTTTAAAGGTGGCGTCGATGGCTGTGTTCATTCCGACAAAGCGTAAACTTTTCTCTCTGCACCCCACTCGTCAACGGATTTAAGGCAGATATCAAAGCCCCAGAGGTAATGCAGGTGTTTTATGATCTCCTGTGCGCTTCCCGGCTCCAGCGGACGCCCTTCGTGCATGGTATGAATAAGCGTCAGTGAACGGTCACCACGAATATCCACGTTATAAATCTGAATATTCGGTTCTGTGTTGCCCAGATTGTACTGGGCAGCAAGGGACTGCCTTAAAGTCCGGTAATCTGGTTCATCGTGGATGCTGGCGACTTCAAGGAATGAGTTGACTTCGTTGTCTTCGATGCAGAACAGGTGCATATCCCGCATAACCTTAGGTGACAGATATTGCAGAATAAAGCTTTCATCCTTAAAGTTATGCATGGCGAAGTGCAGAGTGTCGAGCCAGTCGGAACCTGCGAGGTCGGGAAACCACTGCCGGTCTTCGGGGGTCGGGTTTTCACAGATACGGCGGATATCCCGGTAGATATTAAAACCCAGGGTGTAGGGATTTATGCCGGTGTAACGTGAATCGTCAAAGTCGGGCTGAAACACGACACTGGTGTGAGAGTGCAGTATCTCAAGCATATACCCCTCATTAATAAATCCCTGTTGGTATAGCTCGTGGGTCAGGGTGTAGTGCCAGAACGTTGCCCAGCCTTCATTCATCACCTGCGTTTGTCGCTGGGGATAGAAATACTGGGCGATTTTGCGCACGATACGGATGATTTCACGTTGCCAGTTTTCCAGCAGGGGGGCATTTTTCTCTATAAAGTACAGCAGGTTTTCTTCCGGCACTTCAGGAAAACGCTGTTTGTCTTTGCTTTTAGGTTCCTCCTTAGCCGGGATCGTTCGCCACAGATCATTGAGGTTTCTCTGAATATACTCTTCGCGCTCTTTGGCCAGAGCCTCTTCTTCGGCAGCAGAAACGGGCTGAGGGCGTTTGTAACGATTCACCCCCTGGTTCATCAGGGCGTGGCAGGCGTCTAGCAACTCTTCAATTTTGTCGATACCGTATTTCTCTTCGCACCGGGTAATGTAGTTCCGGGCAAACAGCAGGTAGTCGATAATGGCGTCGGCATCCGTCCATTGCTGAAACAGATAGTTACCTTTGAAGAACGAATTATGTCCGTAGCAGGCATGGGCAATAACCAGTGCCTGCATCGCCATGGTGTTTTCTTCCATCAGGTAGGCAATACAGGGATTGGAGTTAATGACAATTTCGTAAGCCAGCCCCATACGCCCGCGCCGGTAGTTTTGCAGGCTGCCCAGAAAATGCTTGCCAAAACTCCAGTGGTTATACATAAGGGGCATGCCGACTGACGCATAAGCGTCAATCATCTGCTCGGAATTGATGATCTCAATCTGGGTCGGGTAAGTATCCAGCCTGAACTGTTTTGCCAGACAGCCTATGGTTTCGTCGTATCTTTTCAGCAGTTCAAAGGTCCATTCAGAACCGGTTGATAAAGGTTTCTGGTCAGACATTCAGCCACTTCTCCGGGCAAATAAACGACGAAAAACCGGATAAATATCCGCGTGGTTACGAATCCGCTGCTGGGCAAAATAATCGGCGAACTCATCCTGTATCTGCTGGTAGGTGTGCCAGAGGTTCTGGGGGCGATCGGCAATTTCAACGTAGGCAAAATACTGAACCCTTGGCAGGAGTCTTTCCGAAATAATCTTTCGACAGATGTCCGTGTCGGTCTCCCAGTTGTCACCGTCAGAAGCCTGGGCAATATAAATGTTCCAGTTGGAAACCGGGTAACGCTCATCAATAATCTGGCTGGTCAGGTCCATGGCTTTGGATACCAGTGTGCCACCGGTTTCTCGGGCATAGAAAAACTCCTCCTCATCGCACTCTCTGGCTTCAGAGTGGTGGCGGATAAACACCACTTCCACTGCTTCATAACTGCGTTGCAGAAACAGGTAAAGGAGCAGGAAAAAACGCTTGGCAATGTCCTTGATCTCCTGCCCCATTGAGCCGGACACATCCATAATGCAGAACATGACCGCCTTGCTGGACGGTAAGGGGATTTTGATCAGGTTGTTGTATTTCAGGTCAAACTCATCAATAAACGGCATGCGTTTTATGGCTTGCTGAATTGCCCGGATTTCCAGCTTTAACGTTGCAGCTTTTTCCTGATCTTCCGGGTCATCGCTGTTTTTTAGCGAGTCCAGCTCTGATTGCAGTGCTTTCAGCTTTTTTCTTTTCTTTGCTGACAGAGCTATACGACGGGCATAAGCTGAGCGCAATGATCGTACGACATTAATCTGATCCGGCGAACCGGCAGAAGTAAACCCTCCCCGTCGTAAAGTGTATTCAGTGGTGCTTTTCAGGTTTTTGCGCAGCATGTTCGGCAGTTCAAGGTCTTCGAACACATACTCCAGAAACTCTTCGCGACTGATTTGAAACACAAAGTCATCGACCCCGGAGCCTCGATCACTGGCGGCTCCCTGTCCGCTGCCCTGACCCTGCCCGGCTGGTGGACGGGAAAAACGGTCACCTTTATGAAATGCCTTGTTGCCCGGGTGTACCCGCTGGTTTTTGCCACCCTGACCATGATGAAAGATCGGTTCGGAAAGGTCCTTGTTGGGAATATGGATGTTGTCGCCGCGGTCAGTGTCGGTGATGGAGCGCTGGTCAACGCTGTCCTGAACGGCTTTTCTGATGATGTGTTTATAACGCCTTAGAAAGCGCTGCCGGTTAACCGTGCTTTTCTTTCCTGTGCTGCTTCCGGCACTCTCACGCCGGTCAATGATGACACTCATTGATGGCCGCTCCCGGTCATTGGGATTTTCTTACCCGGATGTACCATTCGGATAACAGTCGTACCTGCTTTTCGGTGTAACCATGCTGCACCATGCGTTCGACAAACTCGGCATGTTTGCGCTGTTCTTCCTGGGAACCCTTGGCGTTGAATGAGATAACAGGCAACAGGTCTTCTGTGTTGGAGAACATTTTTTTTTCAATCACCAGACGCATTTTTTCATAGCTCAGCCAGCTCGGGTTATTACCCTGCAGGCTCGCTCTGGCACGGAGTACAAAATTAACGACTTCATTGCGGAAATCTTTGGGATTGGCGATACCAGCTGGTTTTTCAATTTTCTCCAGCTCGTCATTCAGGGCGCTGCGGTCAAGTATCTGCCCGGTATCCGGATCCCGGTACTCCTGATCCTGAATCCATAAATCAGCATAGGTAATATAACGGTCAAAAATGTTCTGGCCGTATTCAGAGTAAGATTCAAGGTAGGCTGTCTGAATTTCCTTGCCCAGATACTCTATATATTTAGGCGTCAGGTAGCCTTTGATAAAACCCCGGTACCTGTCTTCGAGTTCCTGTGGAAACTGTTGCTGTTCAATCTGTTGTTCCAGTACATACAGAAGGTGAACCGGGTTGGCAGCGGTTTCAGTGGGGTCGAAATTAAAAACACGGGACAGTATTTTGAAGGAAAAGCGGGTCGACAGCCCTTCCATTCCTTCATCAACTCCGGCGGCATCTTTGTATTCCTGCAGGGATTTGGCGTTAGGGTCGGTATCTTTCAGGTTCTCTCCGTCGTATACCTTCATCTTCGAGTAAATCGAGGAATTTTCAGGCTCCTTGATTCGCGACAGAACCGAAAACTGACTCAATAGTTGTAGTGTGTCGGGAGCGCAGGGAGCGTCGTGTAATGAACTGTGACGCAACAGTTTCTGATAGATATGCGTTTCCTCACTGACCCGGGTGCAGTAGGGTACTTTGATGATATTTACGCGGTCGATAAAGGCTTCATTGGTTTTATTATTCTTGAAAGCCTGCCACTCCGACTCATTGGAGTGGGCCAGCACAATGCCTTCAAAAGGCAAAGCCCCCAGCCCTTCGGTACTGTTATAGTTACCTTCCTGCGTTGCCGTCAGGAGTGGATGCAGCACCTTGATAGGCGCTTTGAACATTTCCACAAACTCCATAAGACCCTGGTTAGCACGACAGAGTGCGCCTGAAAAACGGTAGGCGTCGGGGTCATTCTGGGCAAACTCTTCCAGTTGGCGAATGTCTACCTTGCCTACCAGGCTGGAGATATCCTGGTTGTTTTCGTCACCGGGTTCTGTTTTGGCAATCGCGACCTGATGGAGACGGCTGGGGTAGAGTTTAACCACCCTGAAGCGGGTGATATCTCCACCAGACTCCTGCAGTCGTTTAGCCGCCCAGGGCGACATGGTGTAGCGAAGGTAGCGTTCGGGTATGCCGTATTCATCCCTTAACACCTGCCCATCGTCGTCGGGATCGAACAACCCCAGTGGTGATTCGAAAACAGGCGAGTCTTTCAGGGCGTAAAAGGGTATCCGTTCCATCAGAGCTTTCAGCTTTTCAGCCAGCGAGGATTTACCCCCGCCAACGGGACCCAGCAGGTAGAGTATCTGCTTTTTCTCTTCCAGACCCTGGGCTGCATGGCGGAAGTAGGACACAAGCTGCTCAACAGGCTCTTCCATGCCATAAAACTCGTCGAAGGTCGGGTAGCGTTGAATCAGTTTATTGGAAAAAATCCGGCTGAGCCTTGGGTCACGGGATGTATCGATAACCTCTGGCTCTCCAATGGCCTCCAGCATGCGCTCAGCGGCACTGGCATAGGTATGCGGGTTGTCACGACAAAGCTCCAGATATTCCTGGAGGCTCATCTCTTCCTGCTGTGTGGACTCAAATCTTTGCTGGTAGTGCGTGAACAGTGACATTGTTTTTTCTCTCTCATTAGCTGAGGCTCTGGCAGTGGTTGAGGCTCTCTCATTAGCTGAGGCTCTCTCAGTGGCTTAGAAAAAGTCTGTCGTTTATTGGTTGTTGGACGCCGGATGATCGCTAGGTAATGATAGACACACAGCAAAAAACCTTCCTGCACTTCTTGTGCAGGAAGGCCTGTCGTTATTTTTTCCGGAGGTATTGCCTCAAACCAAGGCAGCACACCGGGTGTTCGCCAATAAGATTCTGGTAAATTGTCAGGTGGTCTGCTGAAGAGTGGGTAGGGACAGACTCTGTGCCGGACAGTTCGGTACGCAGAGTTTGCTCAATCAGTGATGAAATATTAATGCCATGATTTTCTGCCTGCTGGAGCAGCAATGCGTCTACTTCGAGATGAACAGGAGACCGTGGCACAGAAGGCTCATAAAGAGTAGTCATATCCAGCCGCATCGTGTTGTGGACGTTTTGTGGAGTAGCTGTCTGAAGGAAACCGTTCAGGGTTTCCAGCCAGACCAATGGATTATAGTTGTAATTCAGCGGTTGCTTACGGCTATTTGAACATTAATATCAAGGCTTTCAGGCTGTATTCATGATCGGCGTAATAGCTGCTGTATAAGCACCCGAATTTAACATTGGCCTCAGGAAGTAGTTCTTGTTGCTAAAGCCAGGCTGATTCCTTCCAGCTTAAAATAGTACCAGTCCCAACGATTTTTATTCCCTAATGTTTCATTCCAGCCTACGGCGCCGATAGTAGAGTTTGTGTCAAAACCAATAGACTGTAACGGCAGTGTGATGCCTCTTCCATCGGCTTTCAGTGTGGCTTCTTTCAGGCTCCACGCCCGATAAAAATAATCTTGCTGATGCTCGCAGGGTAATTGTCTGAACCGTGTTAACTCACTGTTAGAGAGTACCGACTCTGCAAGGCCTGTGAGGTTTTTTCTGGGTTTGTGGGATTCTATATCGACACCGACATCTACCAACTGACTGATGGCAAGGGCGTATTGGTCTCTTGTTCCTGAAAGATTAAAGAACAAACAGTCATTATTCAGTAGTATTGGTTTTCCCTGCCTGGTTGAGCTCAGGTTTATTGTTTCAGGAGCAATGTTTAAATAAGAGGAGAGTATAAGTCGTACAAAAGGGTGATGAGCCAGATGCGTTGATCTCGTATATTTCATAACCACACTTCAGTGGTAGTCTGTACATTTGTTCTTATGGCAGTCATTAAAGTCGTTTGTGTTCACTGTGATACCACAGATGGTGTCGTGAAAAATGGAAAAGCTCCCTCAGGCATACAACGTTTTCTGTGTCGAAACTGCAGACAAAGCTTTCAGCTTGAGTTCGTCTACAACGCCAATAAGCCTGGAGCTCACGCACGCATAGTAAATATGGCTATGAATGGCTCTGGAGTCAGGGATACATGGCGAGTTCTGGGCATCAGTCCAACAACGGTTATCAGCCATTTAAAAAGCTTGTCCCTCCACAAGTGACCCAGCTACCTTTTGATAATGAAGAGCTGGTTCTGATCTGCCAGATGGATGAGCAATGGTCTTATGTTGGCAACAAAAAGAATCAGCGCTGGCTATTCTATGCGTGGGAACCCCGCTACCAGAGAGTAATCGCCCATGCCTTTGGTCGCAGGACAAAGAAGATTCTGAAGAAGCTTATAAAGTTGGTCAAGCCCTACAAGTTCAGGTTTTACTGCACCGATGACTGGAAGCCCTACGGTTCAGAACTGCCAGAAGATACCCATGTTTTCAGCAAGAAACTGACGCAAAGCATCGAGAGAAACAACCTGACATTGCGTACGCGTCTTAAACGATTGCCCCGTAGAACCATCTGCTTTTCTCGCTCTGTAGAACTACATGACAAGGTCATCGGAGAGTTCATCTCAAGAATGTGGTATCAACCTGTTTGAAACTCCACCCATTCATCATATTGATCGTCAGCCAGGATTCCATAGCGCCACCACCACCAAATGCCTGCCCTATATGTCCTTTGCTGCTGGCGACAGGCGTGCTGCTGCCGAACAGACTCCGAATAATGTCAACCTCCTGATAATCACTCTCGGCACCAGAAGCATTGGCGTTGATGTAGCCAATCTGGTTTGCTTTTAAACCCGCAGACTGAAGTGACATTTCTATCACCCTGCGCAAACGGTCAGGGTTTTGCTGAATCAGATGATGACCATCCATGTTGGTGGCAAAACCGGTAATTTCCGCCAGTATGGGAGCGTTTCTCGCCTGAGCGTGTTCCAGGTCTTCGAGTATAAAGGTTGCTCCACCTTCACCAACTACTATACCGCTGCGGTCTTTTGAAAAGGGGCGGGAGGCAGCTTCTGGCCTGTCGTGATCACGACTGGCTGCGTAGAAAGAATCAAAAACCGCGACCTGCATAGGAGACAGTTCTTCAGAACTGCCAGCGATCATGACCGGGTGAATGCCCTGCCTGATGGTCTCCCATGCATAGCCTATTGCCTGACCGGCAGACGCACAGGCTGTGCTGGTAGGAATCAGCCGCCCTTTCGCTCCGGTAAACTGACTGAGGTTGACGGCAGCCGTGTGTCCCATCAGCTTAATGTAACCTGTTGGAGAAATACCGCGAACGACTCTTTCTGACAAAACCCTGCCAAAGGGTACCAGTTGATCAGCAGAACCAAATGAAGAACCGTAAGCGATACCAACATTTTCCTGATCGTATTCAAGCAGGTTCAGTCCACTCATGGACAGCGCTTCTGAAGTGGTCTGGGCAGCTATTCTTGAAACCCGGCTCATTGCCCTGAGCTGTTTGCGGGGCAGGTTCTGGCCTATAGCCTCGGTAACAGGGGCGGCCAGCAGGCTGCTCAAACCCTGAATATCTTCCCATTCATCCATGTAGCGTATGCCACTGTTGCCTGCCCGAAGGTTGCTATGTGCTGTTTGCCAGGTGTTACCAATAGGGGTGGCGGCTGACATGCCTGTCACTACTACACGTTTCAAGAGCGAGATACCAAAGAAGAAGGAGAAATAGCGTATGTGATTGTCGGTGGTCACTGTTTGACTAAAAGGCAAATCACAGCAATGGCAAGAATAATGATCTTCGACTCATGCATCAAGCAATGTTAAAAGACAACTGGCAGTCGGTTCGGATGCTGCTAACCTGAAGACTCAACCCTCAAGGTCACCAGACTTCTTTGTGCTGACCGATTCAAATGCAGGGCCTTGAGGAGGTTGTTTTTCTTAAACAGTTGATGCAGCCGAGCGTTTATGACCGTGACACTGAGTAGACAGTGTGGTTTTTAATCCTTAACAGCGCTAGTCACTTCATTGTGGCTGACTGGCTCAGCTCACTAACGATCTGGAAAGAAGAGTAAAAGAAAAACGACAGAGTTAAACAAAGGCAATATTTTTCTATCAGTCTTATCGCTCCTGATGGGTAGATCATTTTGAACTATCGAAAACTTGCTACAGAACCTTCTCAGTCATTAGACAAACGAGGTCTTCAGCGTATGTTAGTCAAAAAACATTTTACAGCCGCCACGGCGCTTGTATGTGCATTATCTGGTGCTGTTTGTTCAAATTTTTCTGAAGCAGCTTCTGCTGACCCTTCAACGACATCGTCGTCTGCCGTGGGTACCTCTACGCCTCTTTTAACGACTACAACTGCAACAACTACAACCGCTCCAGCAGCTGCAGCTACTGCAACAACACCAGCAGCCACAACTACTCCGACAGTTCCAGCAGTCACAAGTACTCCGACAGTTCCAGCAGTCACAAGTACTCCGACAGTTCCAGCAGTCACAAGTACTCCGACAGTTCCAGCAGTCACAAGTACTCCGACAGTTCCAGCAGCCACAACTACTGCGACAGTTCCAGCAGCCACAACTACTGCGACAGTTCCAGCAGCCACAACTAATGCAACAACTCCAGCAGCCACAACGATTCCAGCACTCCACACTGTCGACAGTCCATCGTCTTCTGGCAATATGACATCGGCGGTAACGTCTACAGCAAGCCCGCCAACGGCTCCGCCAGTCCTTAGTTGCAACGCGATTGCATCGGCATATCCGAAGAAAAGTTCTCAGATAACGAGCGCCCTTGAACGGCTCGAAGCTGAAGGTCATGCCAGGAGGAATTGCGTTTTAATCGATCACAGTGACTACGCAGATGCAGGTGCAATTTTTGACCAGTTGGATGATGAAATAACGATCCTGTTGTCTAGTGCGACAAAGAATGGCGATATTCAGTTACTGACCCCAGTTACGTTGAAAAGCGGTCAGCATTTGATTGGGCTGGCCCCCCGGGGAAAATATGTACAGCTTAAAGCACCGAGATCATTTTCTGGCAGCCACATGGTGGAGGTGGGAGACAAGACGTTCAAGGGAGGGGAAACCGAACGAAAACCGTCTGTAATCAGAGGTATTCATTTTGCACCAGAATGGGATGGTAAAAGAAAGTCGGTGGATTCGATTATTTTTGCTCAATGTTATAACGGAGAGCTGATTGTTAAAGACAACCGTTTCACCCTTGATCGCAGAGCTGCTGTTTTTCTGGACTGTAAGCAGTCTAATGAAGGTGTTTCAGTTCCGGTATCTGTTGTGCTGAACTCGGATGAAATGGAAAAAAGAAGCTTGTTGCGTGGTGGCCCCGGACTGCTATTTGATAACAACAGAGTGGATGGATTAAATTCCAAACATGTTGATGCCTGGCTGTATCCCAATGAAGGTGTGTTTATCAAAATGCCTGAGGTGATAAACCTCCCTAAAAAATATCAACCGCGGATTAAGGATAATCAGTTCATAGGAATTATGAAGGATGCTATTGAATTGGAGTCTGGCAGTGATGCATCGATTTTAAACAACACCGTCAAGCCATCCAGTACAGGAGTCTTTGCGTGGGGAGGGATTTTGCTGATTGGCAGTTCTTCAAAACCGCTATATACAGTCGCCGATAATGTACTGGAAACCAAGTTCTGGGGTATCAAAATTAAAAGTAACTTCCGTTTGTCAATGGCAAAAAACCAGATCACATCCAACGAACCTTTCAAACAGGATAAAGAAAACAGCTTGGTAATTGTGTCTGAAGTGGATGATGGTGATAGCTGCGAGGCCTGCAATACATGGAAAACAAACTCTAACTCTTCCAATGTAGAATCCTGTAAAGGCCTTCATAATATTGACGGTATTATTCACTTTGAAAAAGCAACCTGTGGTAATGTAATCAACCCAGATGGCAACTCTGCCAGCAGGTTGGTACATGCGGCATTTTGGATAGTAATAACAATGTCGACATTAGCAATGAGCTCTATTTAGTAAAGTAGTATCAATATGGGGCATCATGAATTTCAAATGGAATGTTCTGGTGCCTCTTGCTTAATAAAAAAACTAATTATTAGTCTGTTATAAGGCAAATTAATATTAGCTAAAAGAATTACCACAAAAGAAATATATTAATGTGTTATCAAAAAAATAACTAAACGTTACCTGATTCAAACACTTAATGATACTGAAATGCCTATTAATTATTTGTACTCTTATTTAAGAAAGTCTGTATTAGTGGCTTTATTTTTGTGCTTTTCTTTTCAAGGGGTACAGGCTGCACCCGCCCGCGTTACTGAGACTCCCTGCACTGAATTTCAGGAGATTGAACCAAGGTTAGCTAACGACCCGTTTTTGGCAACGGTTGAGCACCCACTGGTTAAGATTGACGTTAACCGGCTGGATGACCCTGATTATGAAGCCCAGCTGATTTCTGACGCATGCAGAATGATTAAGCCGGAAGATGCGTTGGAGATGGTTAAGGGCAATATGGTGCTTTTTCCAAGAGGTGAAAAAGTACCTTTGCCCCACGCCCTGAATCTGGATATCATGAAAAAATCTGAAAAAGTACAGGCTTTGATTACAGGAGCTACTCCCTTTCGAGATCATCATCAACAGGTGTGCCTTAACCATCTGGCTTATGCTGTTGCTCGTGGGATTGACTATTATTATTTTTTTGCTACTTCTGATTTTGAGATAGTTAATGATAAATACCCTCATGCTATGAAGCTGCCTGCTATCATTTCAGCGCTGAAACATGTGGATGATGGTCGCTGGGTACTCTGGGTTGATGATGATATTGTCACCAGTGATTTTGTGCAGTACCACTATTATGCTGATATGCATCGCACACGTTATAGCCACTCCATTACTCCTTTGGCTGACAGAGCAATAGACAAAGCGATTGATCAAAGGAAAGAAGAAAACAGAAAAATTACCAGACAAAGTGATCCTTGCAGCCATCTCAAAGTAAAGCCAGAGCCGGTGATGATCGTTACAGAAGATTCTCAGCGGGCCAGAATGAATACAGGTATGATCTGGATCAGGAATAATAACCAGGCACAAGAGCTACTTCATCACTGGTGGAATGAAATTGAAGCGGATCAGCCAGACGAAATTAAAGAACCTACCTATTACTGTTACAAAACAGATAAAGTTTATGAAAGTCGTGAGGATTGCCTGGGGAATTGTACGATAAGCAAGGCAAGATCACAGCTTTTATGTGGCCCAATTAAAGGATGGGTTTCTGACATAAATTATCGATTTTATAGAGAAAGTAATTCATTATACGATCAGGATGTTTTGAAGAAACTGGATGAAGACACAAACAGAAAAAAGCGCCATTCAGTTATGGATCGGTTAATTATAATTCCACAGAGAACTAATTTTATTAAAGGAGTAGATAATGTCGAAGAAGGGTTGAATGCCTTTTACAGAACAACGGATCATGGTGGTGAAAATGCCAAAAACCCTATGATTGATAAGTGGGTACATTTTTCCGGCATGAGTTGGGAGGATAAGCTAGAAAAGCTGGGTATCTGGATGAATAATATTAAGAATTATCCGATGAAAAAACTAATGAATGGGACTGAAACATTTGTTTACTATGACCCTAAATATGTGATTGTTTATAATGTTCAGGAAAAAGAGCGTGTAGTCGTTCAACAATGTAAAGTGACTTATGATCCATTAGAAAGCCTTCCATCTCTGTATTTTCCCTTCTACATATTTTCTGTAGGTGCTGCTTTTTATGCTGGACTATACGTACGTTTAAAGCGCTAAGAGTCTATCTGGCTGAAGCGCTCTTAGCGAGGGTTGCAAAAACAGGGCTATGGCCCGCTACAGGACAACAGTAGTCTTTCAGGTATTGATCCGGATCAGAAAACTTATATTGCCTGCAGTATTGATGCTTTGAATGATATCGACGTAAAAGCATTCGAGAGCTGAACAGGTATTAGAGTAAGGAATTGTCCGAAAATAACTTCTGTTTCCCTCGTCATCTCCGCGTAGGCGGAGATCCACTGCTTGTTATGGATTCCCATCTTCATGGGAATGACGAGAATGAGGAGCTTATTTCGTGACAGTTCCAAAGCTATACGATTCTGGCGTTCATAGTTGTATAGCTTACTCGATCTCTTCTGGTTTAACGACCTGATATGCATCAGTTTGATAGTCGGAAAGTGTGATGGAAACACCAGCTTATGGTGTTTCCAACAACATCTAATTTATATCAACCAGGTCTCCTTTAGTCTCCAACCACTGTCGTCTTTCTCCTGATTTTTTCTTAGCCAGGAGCATGTCCATTTTTTGGGTTGTTTCGGCAATATCGTCATCCAGGGACAACTGAACCAGACGACGAGTGTCGGCAGACATGGTGGTTTCACGCAGTTGCAACGGGTTCATTTCGCCCAGACCCTTAAAGCGCTGAACGTTTACTTTACCTCGTTTCTTTTCAGCCTTGATCCGTTCGAGAACACCTTCTTTCTCATCCTCATCCAGTGCATAGAACACTTCTTTGGCAACGTCGATACGGTACAGCGGTGGCATGGCAACATAAATATGACCACGCTCTACCAGTGGACGGAAATGCTGAACAAACAGGGCGCACAGCAGGGTAGCAATGTGCAGACCATCGGAGTCCGCATCGGCAAGGATACAGATTTTGCCGTAGCGTAAGCCGTCCAGTTTGTCGGAGCCCGGATCGACACCCAGCGCTACAGAAATATCGTGTATTTCCTGAGAGCCCAGTACTTCACTGGAATCCACTTCCCAAGTGTTCAGAATTTTACCACGCAGGGGCAGTATCGCCTGATACTCCCGGTCACGTGCCTGTTTGGCGGAACCACCTGCTGAGTCACCCTCGACCAGAAACAGTTCAGTGTACTTTAAGTCCTGACTGGCACAATCCGCCAGTTTGCCGGGCAGGGCAGGGCCTTGGGTGACTTTTTTACGTGCCACTTTTTTGGACTTGCGCATGCGCTTCTGGGCATTGTTAATGCACAGTTCAGCCAGCTGTTCGCCTTCTGCGGTGTGCTGGTTCAGCCACAGGCTGAAAGCATCTTTGGCTACACCGGAAACAAAGGCGGCGCATTCGCGGGAAGAGAGGCGCTCTTTGGTCTGACCAGAGAACTGTGGGTCAGACAGTTTGGCAGACAATACAAAGGCACAGTTTTCCCAGATATCGTCAGGCCCCAGTTTTACACCACGGGGCAGCAGGTTACGGAATTCACAGAATTCGCGGATGGCATCCAGCAAACCGGTTCGTAAACCATTAACATGAGTACCTCCCAGAGGCGTTGGGATCAGGTTTACATAACTTTCGGTCAACAGGGTGCCACCTTCCGGCAACCACTGTACGGCCCAGTCAACGGCTTCCTTGTCACCTTTCAGTGAGCCGGTAAAAGGCTCAGAAGGCAGGGTTGGGTATTCGTGCGTGGTACCTCTCAGGTAGTCCTTCAAACCGTCTTCGTAATACCACTCGGTGGTGTCACCACTGTGATGATCGACAAACTCAACCCGCAGCCCCGGACACAATACGGCTTTGGCACGGAGCACGTGCATCAGCCGGGAAACAGAAAACTTTGGCGAGTCAAAGTACTGCGCGTCCGGCCAGAAACGAACGGTTGTACCCGTATTACGACGACCGCAGGTGTCGATGTCATGCAGGTCTTTATCTTTAAAACCGTCTTTGAAGGTGATCTGCGACACTTTGGCATCACGGCGAACAGTGACTTCCAGAACGGTGGAGAGTGCGTTGACGACAGAGACTCCCACGCCATGCAGGCCACCCGAGAACTGGTAGTTCTTGTTGGAGAATTTACCACCGGCGTGCAGGCGGGTCAGAATCAGTTCAATACCTGAAATACCGTGTTCAGGATGAATGTCTGTCGGCATACCCCGGCCGTCGTCGATGACTTCCAGAGAGTTGTCTTTGTGCAAAATGACTTTGATTTTGCTGGCAAAGCCAGCGAGAGCTTCATCGACACTGTTGTCGATAATCTCCTGGGCCAGATGGTTGGGTCGGGTTGTATCGGTGTACATGCCCGGACGTTTACGGACCGGGTCCAGACCACTGAGAACCTCAATGGCTTCTGCGGTGTATTCGTTACGCATGGAATCCTTATCAGATGGAAAGCATGGTCAAAAACGCTGTTAGCCCGATAGTGTATCTTAATTGGCCTTCAATCGTCAGTTCCATCTCCTTGCCACAGCTTTCTTTATAACGGTCAGCCGCCCGGTGTTGTTCTGATTTCTTTAATGAATTAAAAAACGGGTTCAAACAGCTGAAAACTGTAAACCCGCTCTTGTGTGACTATACTTTCGCCACTTATTGAACCACTTATCGAACAAGGTGACGGGTCTGATGCCGTTTCTGTCACAGCTTATTGGCCACCCTGCTGAGAGTGTTGCTGTCATCGATGAAACAGGCGAGCACACCTACGGAGAGTTACTCGAACAGGCCAGAGCCCTTTCTTCAGTATTGAAACAGGAGGTTGATGCAGATCATCCGTTTATTGCATTTCTGGCAGGACGTGATGCTGTGTCGGTGGTTTCATTACTGGCTATCTGGCTGGCAGAGGGCATTGCACTGCCTCTTGATCCCCTTATGCCGGTTCCTGAGTGGGAATGGCGTATTCGGGATGTTGACGCGAGGTATCTGGTTTACGCGCCCGACAGTGAAGGTGATGCCCACTACCTGATGCAGCGCTGTGGAATAAAAATTCTGAAAGCGACCGGACATGAGGCAGCCCCGTCCGGACTTATGGCACTGGATCAGCAGAAAGAAGCGGTTGTTATTTATACCAGTGGTACCAGTCGATATCCTAGAGGTGTCGTTCATACCTTTGGTTCTGTCGAAGCCCAGGTAAAAACATTGTGTCAGGCGTGGCAATGGTCTCCTGAAGACAGGCTGCTACATGTTCTGCCCATTGCCCATATCCATGGGCTGGTTTGTGGATTGTTATGTACGCTGGCAGCAGGAGCCAGTTGCTTGCTTATGCCTGCATTCAAAACTGAAAAGGTGTGGGAGCAACTGGCCAGCCGGAGGTTTACGCTGTTTACCGCCGTTCCTACCATTTACCGGTACATGCTGGATGCCTGGGACAAGTCTTCTGAAGCACAACAGCAGAGCTGGCAGGATGGAGCAAGAACGCTCCGGCTGGCGATTGTGGGATCATCTCCATTGCCTCCTTCCGTTCATAGTCAATGGTTGGAGTTGGCCGATAAACCGCTTTTGACAAGATATGGACTTACGGAAGCGGGCATGGTGTTGTCACAGCAGGAACATGGAGAGCGCCGGCCTGAGTGCCTTGGCAGCCCTTTACCGGGCGTCAGTGTTCGTCTGGTGGACGAAAGCGGCAATGAAGTCAACGATGTTGGTGAACTGGAAGTGCGAAGTCCGCAAATGTTCAAGGGTTATCATGGTAAAACTGACCTGAACCAGCAGGCGTTTAACGACGGCTGGTTTCGAACCGGTGATATGGCGATGCTGGACCATGGACAGTATCGCCTTTTGGGTAAACGCAGTATTGATATCATTAAAACCGGTGGTTACCGGGTCTCTGCCCTTGAAATTGAAGCCAAGCTGGACGCTCACCCTGGTATACGGGAGTGCGCCATTCTTGGAACACCCTGTGACCGGCTTGGTGAAGCGATCTGTGCCTGTGTTGTACCTGTATCAAGACATATTAACCTCAGGGAGATCCGGGAGTGGTTATGTACAGAAGTAGCGTCTTACAAGTTGCCTACCAAAATGACCCTGCTGGAACAGTTGCCCAGAACACCTCTTGGAAAGGTGGATAAGCAGGGCCTTAAGCGAGTACTGAGTTCTCCGACACAACAGTTCATTACCTGACCAATGTCTTCTGTGTCTCTCTCCGGCAGACGTTCCGGGGGAGTGCTTATGATGACTCTGTGTTTCCGGAACCGAATCGACGCAAAGACGTAGCTGACAACAATCTGCGAAATCCTTTCTTATTGTCAGAACTTTTGTCCGCTGTTATTGGAATCGTTGCTGGTTGTGCCTGTTGAGAGAACCGTTCATCGGGGTTGGGGTGCATGTTTTCCCACATCCACAGTAATAACAGGAGTATCAGTGCCAGGGCGCAGGCTGCGGCAAGCAGTTCAAAACAGGCATCCCAGCCATAATTGTCGAGCACTTTTCCCAGCAGCAGGTTGGCTGATGTAGCGCCAAAGATATAGCCGAAAAGGCCAATAAAACCGGCTGCGGTGGCTGCAAACGGGAGGGGTACCAGGTCAATTATATGCACATGCACCAGCATGACAGGGCCATAAACCAGAAACCCTGTAGCAATCATGGACAGCATGGCGTATGTCGTGTTACCCGCCGGGCATTGCCAGTAACACAGGATGGAAATCAGAACCATTGTCGTAAACAGTGCGTTGACGGGGGCTCGTTGTCCCCTGAAGTGTCTGTCGCTCAGATAACCACAGATCAGGGTACCGGGGATAGCAGCGTATTCGAACGCAAAAAATGCCCAGCTGGAGGTGTTGAAACTGAAGCCTTTGGATTCCTGCAGATAAACGGGAGCCCAGTCGATGACGCCGTAGCGAACGAAGTAAATGCAGGCGTTGACGACGGCAAGAATCCAGATCGGCGGAAGCTTCAGGCAATGCTGGCAGAAAAGCCGGAAGGATTGCCTGAAAGATGACCGGTGATGTTTGATTCCATGTTCTTCTGCCAGCTCTGGTGAGTGGGGTGGCAGCCCGCACTGTTCCGGGCTGTCCCTCAACATGAAATAGCAGCCAATGGCTATCACTATGGCAATGGAGGCCGGAAAGTAAAAAAGGCTTTGCCAGTCACAAAACAAGGCGAGAGCCAGTATCGAGAGAGGCCCCAGCAAACCACATCCGGCATTTTGCGACAGGCTCCATATACTCATGGCCGTTCCCCGTTCCTGACGCACAAACCAGTGAGCGATCAGTTTTGCGCTGCACGGCCAGCCAGCCCCCTGCAGGCAGCCATTCAGAGCCATCAGACATACCATGACCATCAGCGGAAATTGCAGGATAGGCATAAAGCCTATAAACAGTGAGATGCACCCCGACAGTATCAGGCACAGTGGCATGAGTTTACGGACATCCAGCCGGTCGGCAAAGGTACCCATAACAAAGTTGCTGATGCCATAGCTCAGCGACAGAGCGCACAGTGCCATTCCCAGTTCGGTTTTACTGTATCCCTGACTGATAAGGTCAGGCATGGCCAGAACAAAGTTTTTTCGTACCAGGTAATAAGCGGAGTAACCCAGGAATGCGCCACCAAGAACTTGCAGGCGTAATTTTGAGTATCGTTGGTGTTGTGTCCTTGAATATCCCTCAGGCACAACTGGGCTCTTGAAAAAAGACTTCATACTGCGTTGATATCCAGATGTGAGATAGAAAAAGACTGCTCGGTACCAGGGCCTTCAGACTTGTGATGCGGTGTTTAAGATCCCCTGACAGAGTGGCCGCGTTGGTCATTGCATTACAGGTGATGTTTCCGTGGCAGGTATATTTGAAATTAAACAACAGTGACCATCTATTGCGCGGTTCCCTGAGAAACCGAACCGGTTAAACTGGTAAACAATGTAGCACTGGTTTGGAATTTTGCCGGATTAATGTTGGCTGGAGGGAGAGGGTACCAGCGCCAGAAGACCTATAGCACTGGTTTTCCTGAAAGAAAGTCGAAGACGGTTGGCAGCATATCATCGTAATGCTCAAAGGAATGGTTGCCGCCTTTCTGGATAATCATCTGGGCATTGGCGTACTTTTCTATGGCTTTCCGATAATCAAGAGTTTCGTCCCCTTCCTGCACCATCAGCAAAATGTCCCGGGCGTTATCGAGCCATAAGGTCTCAAGGGATTGCAGGGTGTCGACGTGATCCGTGGTTAACTCCCATTCATCGCCGGTGTAAAAATTGGTTTGCCTGCCCAGATAATCACGGAACAGTTCGTAGGGACGAACAGCAGGGTTGATCAGAACCAGACGGGTGACAATTTCCGGGTGGAGATAGATCAGGCGCTGCATCAGCCAGGTACCATAATAGCCACCCAGAGAGCTGCCAATAATATAAACGGGCCGTATGCCATACTCGCGACTGATGCGGTCAGACATCAGGCGTCTTGCCTGCTCCGGGTGGCTGGGTAGATCGGGTACCCACAAATCCATATCCAGCTTGTTCTGATGGACATGGCGAATGGTCTGTTGCGCCTTGGTGGACCGGGATGAACTGTTTAATCCGTGTAAATAAATCAGCAGAGGCGTTTTTGTCATTGTCAGTCCCAGGGTTATTCCATCCGCGTTATCAGGGTGTCCAGCAGTAGGTCCGGTTTATCAGCAACCGACAGTATATCGGGCAGAGGCTGAGTGACATAGCCTTCAGAAATGGCATGATCCATAAAATCAAGCAGGTGATCATAATAACCACAGACGTTCAGCAGGCCGGAAGGTTTGTGGTGAAAACCGGTTTGCAGAAGCACAATGTACTCAAACAGTTCGTCCAGGGTACCTGTTCCGCCAGGCAGTGCAATGCAGCCGTCTGAAATATCACACAATGTCTGTTTTCGCTCACTCATGGTGTCAACAATGTGCATTTCGGTCAGCGAGTCGTGAGCTTTTTCCAGATCAACCATCAGTTTTGGAATCACGCCAATCACCCGACCACCCAGTGATAAGGCATGGTTGGCAATACATCCCATCAAACCAATGTTTCCTCCCCCATAAACCAGAGTCATATCACGCCTGACCATGGCTTCAACCAGGTCGAGTGCAGCGGCTTTATATTCCGGACGGTGGCCGGTATTGGCTCCACAGAAAATACTGATGCTGGTCATTCAATCTCCTGACTGTTCGTTGTCGGATGGTTAAAAACACGGAGAAAGATAAATAGTATCAGGAGAATCCGGAGTTTGCTTCCCGGAGAACAAAACCAGACTCTTTCTTATGGACAGAGTTATGGAAAAAAATGGCCGCAAAAAGCGGCCACTTCAGAACAACGATGTGTATTAACGATGGTGATCAGTCGCGCAGGTGTACAAACCAGTTGCTCAGGCCAACCATCACACCACCACCCAGGATGTTACCGATGGTGGCAGGAATCAGGTTCATGAAGATAATGTTGTGCAGGTTGATATTGCTGAAGTATTCAGCGGTGTAACCGGTGTTTGCCCAGAATTCTGGTGTTGCAACAGACTTGATAAAGTAGCCCATTGGCAGCAGGAACATGTTGGCAACCGAGTGTTCGAAACCGGCAGACAGGAAGCAGGCTACTGGCAGCATGCAGGCAAACATTTTACCCATGGCGTCGCGGGAACTCAGTGTCATCCAGTAGGTCAGACAGACGACCAGGTTACACAGTACACCCAACAGCAGCGCCTGTACGAAAGTATGACCCAGTTTACCATTGGCAATATACATGTAGTTAATGCCGATCTCGCCACCTGCGCCTTTAAACTGTCCAACAGCCATCAACATGGCGACCAGTAAGAAAGAACCAGCCATGTTACCGAGGTAAACCAGTGTCCAGTTTTTGGTGATCTGGCCAATCTTGATACGACCGGTCGCACGCCCCATCAGCAGCAGGGTATTACTGGTAAACAGCTCGGCACCGCACAGCACCACCATCATCAGACCCATACTGAACGACAGGCCGCCAACCAGCTTGACCATACCATAAGGCAGGTCGCCGGCACCGGTGGTGACAACCGTATAAAACATACCCGCCAGAGAGACAAAAATACCCGCCAGAATGGCCAGGACAAAAGTCACCTCAGGGTGCTTTTTGGTTTTACCAACGGCTACATCTTCAGCCAGACGTGCAATTTCAGACGGAGCGACAACTCCAAACTGTGGCGATTTACCGGTTTGCATAATGATATTCCATGGGGATTGAGGAATGGGTATGAGTCTGCGTGCTGGCAGTCCTGACTGGATGGTTGCGTCAACACACCGACATCAAAGGTGAAACTTTTCCATCAGGGTTTGTCAGATGTGTTGAAAAATTCCACAGAAAAAAGCGCAAAAAGTTTATCAATGGCTGCATTGCAGAGTCAGAAAGTGGATGTACGCCTTCTCTTGCGGTGTGTACGTATATAGTAGTTGATCTTGGACGGGTTTCAGGAGAGGATAAGTAGATGGCTTCCATCTTTCGTCAACACTGTCTTCAACTTGCGGAAAGCCTTCAGGAATAGCCGTTAAATTCCTGATTATCAGGACCTGTTCGTGTCATAAAGCCCAGGGGGAAGGGTGATGCACCGTAGTCCATTGATTATTTCTGCAATCTGTTTTCTGGTCACTTCTGCTCATGCAGCCGATACCGTATCGCCTGCTCAGGAAGAATCAGACAAAAAAGCACCAGCCAAGACCAGCACCTTTGATGTTCGTGCTTATCCGGATCATTTGTCTGAACTTAAAGTGGTTGAAAAGTATTCCAAAACACACTCTACAGGACTTGTGGTTGATTATTACCCATTTGAACAGAGTGGCTTCAGGGTATCAGCCGGTGCTTACGGCAGTGACCAGGGGAGTGTCACTGACTCCTATTCCGCAGTAGGCAATAAAACCTATCTGGGCGTTGGCTGGAAAAAGTTACTGGACGACGCTAACCGACTGGATGTCAGTGTTGAGGTGGGTGCGTTTTTTGGTGAAGAGAATCGGGTTGAATCTTCTCTGTCCGGAGGTTCCGGAGGAAATGATACCGGCAATCTGCCGGATAGCCTTGACGCTATGGAGTCTGCGGTAAAAACCGTTAAACCAGTGGTGAGTCTGGGTATTCATTATCGCTTTTAATCATGCGTCGCCTCTATTTGTTTTTTGGTCTGGTGTGTCTGTGTCCTGCACTATTGTGTTTAACGAGGTGTCCGGAGTCATCGGATCATTTCATAGTAACTGTCAATATGAGGCTTTATCCTATTACAATTCCCCATCATCTCCTTGGTACACCCTATCAAGGGCGATGTTGTCGTAACTGAAAGAGTGGCTGCGATGACATTTTTTGTAGCAAATAACGGCCATTGCAGTTGCTACAAAAAACAAAAATGCACTTCCTGCAGCTGCTACTCCTATGATTTCTTTCGTGCCGAAGGAGCTTTTATCATCTCTGCTTTGCTGTTTTTGAGTGAAATTTGCCGATGGGATTGTAAGAGACGATGTTGTTGAAACCGTCAGGTCACTTCTGGTTGATTGTGTAATGCGGGGCAAAGCGGTGGTTGTTCTTTTACGTTCTGTTTGCCAAACGGAAGATCTGGACTCTTTCACCAGACTCACTGTAGAAGTGGGTGTACTGCTTTTTTCAGCCCGGTTGCCGACAGAAACACTGCTCTTGATTGAGCGAACTGGCGTAACAGTCACAGAAGAACGGGAGTTGTCCGGTGTTTTCTGTAGTGATACAAAGTGAGAAGAAGCGGTTTCAGTAATACCAGCGGGCAGTGAAGACGTCGGACTGGTGATGATTCTGGCAGGTGTTCTATTCAACTGGCTGGTTGCTCTGGTTAAGAGTGTGGTTGTGTTTTTCAAAAGAGAAACAGTGGCATCGGACGAAAGTGTCGGCGTACTGCCTCCTGATACCAACTCCGTTATTACCTGGCTGAGGGTTGGGTAACTCTGCACAGTCGGTGTTGGTATCAATGTTTGTGTTGGTGCCGATGTTGGTGTCCAGTTGTACTGACAGGAAGTGCCATCTGCAAACCGGATTCTGCCCCGGGTATTGCCCTGGTCAAGATTTCCGCAGGCTGAAGCTCCTGGTAAATACTGGTTGTTGCTGTCCCCGGAAAGTTCCACAGGAAAAGCCTGTAGCCGGTCCAGTTCTACAGCCGCAAATGTGCCGAGAAGCTGGTTTGATTTCAGATGTAAAGACAGCTTGGCATTCAGTGACAGAGATACCCGATACCCTTTCAAATAATTATTATGCAGAACAAACGAAGCGTTCTCTGTCGTCAGTGCGGCCCTGTTCACATCGGTAATGCCTGTAAGAACAATACCGTAAAAGCTCTGGCCAGAGTTTGTCGCTTCCAACCGGTTATCCTTAATGGTTGAGTCGGCTGCAGACGCAATATTCAGGCTGACCGGAAGGTTGCCGTCCGTTAAAAAGTCATTATTCTGCAATAAAAGAGCGTGAACCTTCTGCGGAGTTGCCGATAAGTCCTGATAGTCAATACTCACCTTCAATGCAGGCGCCATTTTTTTTTCTATCCCGGGAGTTTGACAGGAATAAAATTGATTGTTGTGAATCCCGGCCAGTGTGTCGCCTGACAGACGCCCTGATGCTATCTCTTTTTCATCGACTTTGATGGCAATATCAACCACGGATTTTTCATACTGAAAAAACTGATTATTAAAGATATCGATAATACTGGTATCTGGGTTGACGGGCAGAGCCATAGGATTAAACTGCGCTTTAATTACCTCGAAATGGGTTTTTTGGACGTTGAATGTTTTTATCTGGTCAAAAGCATAAAGATTGGTCAACCCGGTAATAGTATTACCTGCTCCACTCAAAGTAATAAGACTATTTCTATTGGCCCTGGTAATACGCTTCTGAATATTCACGTAGTGATTACTGGCCAGTTGTGAATTGCTGCCATTCAGAGGGATAGCCACCAGACTCTGGCCCGGCTCCAAATGAATTGTTTTATCAATCCAGAATGTGTTTTGCCACACGCTCGGCAGAGCATCTCCTGTTGCCTCTTTTGCCTCCCAGTCACAGGGCTTCTGTGCATCAGTACGCTGCGGTCTGATGCCTTTGCCAAACAGTAAAAAAGCGGTGTTATATTTTTTTTCCCAGCTTCGGGCGTCATTAAATCTTTTTATTTCCTGGTCAAGATTGCCGTTCAGAGGAACGCTGACAACGCAACGATGGATGACTTCATTGGGCTTCTGTTTCGCCAGTGTTTCCAGAACTTCGACGGCTGCTGACTTCATGCGGGTCGTCAGACTGATGTCTCCCGTCTCGGGTTCCTGCTGGCCGCACAGTCGGTATAACGCATCATCAGGGGATTCGGTAGTGCTGGCTTTAGTCGTGCTGGCTTTAGTTGTTGCCCCTTCTGTTGGCAGAGGCGGCGCTGCGAGAGAAGAGCCGGATACAGCCCAGAAAACCGCCATTACAATGGCACAGGAGAAACTCAGATTGCCTGATTTATTCATGGGTAGACTGCTGTGTAGGAGTAGATGTGGTTTCGCTACGACTTTCGGGACAGAGGGTTCCATCGCTGAAAGCAATACTGCCTGATACAAACCTGTCTCCGACATTACCGCAGGGGAACCGGATGCCCTGCCGGTAACGGTTATTATTGTTCCCGGAAAGAGCCAGGGGATAAAGTTGCCAGAGCCCTCTTTGAATAGCGCTTTGTGTACCCAGAAGGTCATTGGAGTGTAGTTCCAGGTTCATGCTGCCGTTGAGTAACAGTGAGTTTCGAAATCCGGAAATAACGTTTCTTTCCAATCGAAAAGACTGACTGGGTTGCCCTTCGTCTTTCCCTCCGGTCAGTGAGATGCCGTGAAGGCCACCGTCGGCGGTCATCAGATTATTATTGTCAAGGGTGGCATTGGCTCTGGCAGAAAGCTTCAGGCTTATCGCTTTATTGTTATCCGCAATAAACAAATTATTGCGCAAATCCACTGTATGAATCCTGTCAGGTTTCTGTGCGTAATCCCGATAGGTAAAGTCGGCTGTCAAAGCAGGCTCCAGAAACCCTTTGTCTGCGCCGGAAAGGCAGGAATAAATATGATTGTCATCAATGCGTATCAGGGTTTTGTCTGCAATCCAGCCAGATATGATGGCTGCGATATTATTGTCCGTCTTTTTCAATGCAACGCTGATAGCCGGTTGCCTGATTTGCAGAAACTCATTACCTGAAATATCAATCATTGCAGACTGATTGAAGCTGTACAGTGATGAAGGTGCTATCTCAACCCGGATCAGCTGCGTATGAACCTCGCTGGCCTCTATCTCCCCTACCCGCTCTTTGCCACCAAAGCATTGTTCGTAAATCGTCGTTTTGTCATTCATGCCGTAGGCATTGGTCAGCCCTGAAACAAAAACCCCCCTGCCTTTAACCGTTATAAAGCTGTTTCTGACCGGCTTGTATCCTTTGTAGTACCAGTTATACCGGCCACCACAGATGATGGTTGCTGCTAGTTTGCGCCGCAGACTTACATAATAACCTTCAGCCAGTTCTGAGTTACTGATATCAATAGGGACACCAAACAGCCTTTGCCCCGGGTGGAGAATAATGGAGTTTTTAATGGTAAAACTGTCCCGCCATGAGGAGGGAACGGGTAATAAGGCAGGCTGTTCAGAGGCCGCAACCACCGGCTTAACATCCCGACAGGCCGAGGGGTGGGTGATATCTACAGGGGTTTTGACACCCTTTCCGAATAATAAAAAAGCAGTGTAGGTTTTGTGGTACAAAGATGCACTGTTGTTATAGCGGCTTATTTGTTCATCGACATTACCGCCTTCCGGGGTCAGAACAACACAACGATCTATCTGCTCTGTGGGATGTTTTTTTAAAAAACGTTGTAGTACCACGGCAGCGGCCTTCCTCATGGAGTAGTCAAAGTGCAAATCCCCGTGGGCTTCAACATGCTTACATAAACTCTGTAACTTCTCATGGGGCAGATCCAGCTCATCCTCACATTCAGGATTACCAGGTTGACGACTACCAGACTGGAGGCCATCGGGTAAAACAGTAGGTGCTGCCAGCAAAGGAGCAGAAGGCAGCCAAAAAAAAGCTACCAGCAACACATAGGTTTTGAAGCGGTTTAAGTGACTCATGCAAGACCTCTGTCCGCAACGGGTTTAGTGGTTATTTATCCGGGGAAAATGTTGTGACATCAGGAGCTGACGATGGCAGTTCTGGCGACGGTGGTTCTGATGTAGCAGCCGTATAGCTTTCCGGACAGGGCATATCATCGACAAACAGAAAACCTCCTTCTATCCGGCTGTTCTCAAGGGTTGCACAGGGTTTCGCACCCAGGTATGAATTCTGCCGGTTCCCGGAAAGCTGTACTGCAAAGTCCCGATGCTGTCCGATTCGCTTCAATGCGTGCTCTGTACCCAGCAGCTTGTTTGAATCAAGCTGTATCCGCATTATGCCGTCGAACGCAATGGCGGCTTCAAACCCTTCTACGGCATTACCATCAAACAAAAAGGTCGGCGCAGGTTTCGCCGTATCTTTCATCAATGTAATACCTGAGATCGCAATACCCGATGATCCTGCAGCGGTTTTGCCAGAAATAACACGATTGTCTCTGATGACTGATTCGGACCCCGGAGAGACATTCAGATTTACCGCTGTTTTGTGACGGGTACTAAACCGGTTGCCCTTTAGCTCAAGCGCGTGATTTGTTGTCGGATCAGGCGCGGCATCCCGGTAGCTAAGGTCGATATTGAGCGCAACTTCATTGCTCTTTTTACTGCCCCTGGTAAAACAGGAGTAAATATAATTATTACGGAGGCTGACAAAGGTTCCCCCATTAAGCCACCGAGAAAAAAGACCCTGGTCAAGCAATGAAATATTGACGGCACTATTTTCAAACTGAAAAAGCTCATTATTTGAAAGGCTGACCAGCTGCGAACCTCTGGTTGGATAAAGCGACATCAGATTAAGCTCAATGTTAATCAATTGGGTATAAAGCTCGTCCGCATAAACAGTCGTGCGATGAGTTCGCCAGCTACAACGCCGGCTGTAGCCTTTTCTGTCATAAACCCCGTCGATATTGGTCAGTCCGGAAACCCCCGAACCGGGCTGGCGAATGGTAATCAAAGGCCCCCTGTTCCTGATGGTTCTGCGCAGGTTGCTTCCATTACAGCCAACACTGGCCGTGGTTTGTCGCTTGAGATTGACACGGTAACCTTTTGCCAGTGTGGCACTGCCAATATTCAGGGGGATGCCAATCAGTTTCTGGCCGGCTTCCAGTTCAACAGGGGCGTTTACCAGAAAGCTGTCCTGCCATACTTGTGGCAATACTGATGGAGATTCCTGCTCCTTGCCGTTCTCACCCGCTACCTCAACCGCCGACGTGCCACAGACTTCTCCGTTATTTTCCTGATGCTTTCTTACCCCTCTTCCGGGTAGCAAAAATGCAGTGTAATTTTTTTCAGACCCAAGCTTGTTTTCGTTATATGTTTCGATCTCATTATCCAGCTCAGTACCGTCTGGTACTTTGATGACACAGCGGTCAATCCGGCTGAACGGATGTTCTTTCCTGAACCGGTCAAGACCATTAGCAACACTGGCAATAAGTGCGTCATCAAGAGAGGCGGCATCCCCATACTCTACGTTGTGGTTGCACAGTTTGCTTAACCGGGTAAAACCTGGCCCGGGGGTTGGAGTCGTAACGGGAAGAACGGCTACCGTTGTATTGTTTACTGGTGTCGGGGAAGCCGTCGTTGAGTTAGTCGGTGCCGCTGTGGTTGCTACAGAAAAAAAACATAAGAGGAATGCAAAAATCAAGTTTGTCGCAGGCCTGACATTTGTGGAATTCACAGGGAACCTCACCATTTAACTCAGAAAATGACTGGACTCATTCAACTCACAATAAATACAGAACCGGTGCTGATATCTGTCAGGGAGGGGGTGTAGCTGCGGAGTAATCCGATGGACAGGGTGTCCCGTCAACAAACAGAAAACCCCCTTTGATATTGGATAATTCAAGCCCCTCACAGGGTGACGCCACTTTCTTCAGATAACGATTTCCACGATCACCTGATAGTGTGACAGGGTCAGTCAGTTGTCCCGGAACTCTGGCAACAGCACTTTTATTCCCGTTCAACTGGTTGGAATTAAGCTCCAGCCTGAGCGCTCCATCCAATAACAATGCATCCTGAAAACCGGCCACATGGTTGTCTTTAAGACTGAAACCGGGCCTTGGCCGTGATGTATCTTTCAGGTGATTAGTGCCTGTGAGAATGACGCCTCTGGAATCACTGATGGATCGCCCCGAAGTGATAAAGCTGTTCTTTTTAATAATTGTCTCGGTATTCGGAGCCGCTAACAGCTTCACAGCAGTCCGCCCCTTCGTCATCAGTTGATTTTCGGCTAATGTCAGGGCATGAATCGTTTCCGGGTTCTGTGCATCATCCTGATAGTAGGTATTGATGTTCATGACTGGAGACATAAGCGAACCGCTTATCCGGGGGTGACATGAGTAGAGCCGGTTATTGCTTATCTGAACAAAGGTCATATTGTCCATCCGGTTTGAATGGATACTGTCACTTCCCTGTTTGAAGGCTATATCAATCGCTGGCTCTTTCACCTGAAAAAATTCGTTACCTGAAATAACGTAGAAGAGAGCATCTCCGGGGGTTACCAGTTTCGGGTCTATTTCTGCCTTTATCAGCCCACTATAGCCAAGGTAGGCATCAACCTCGCCTTCGTGGGACTTGCTAAAAATATACCCGCGCCTCCCTTTTCTGGTACAAGTACCTTTGAGAGTGGCTTTTTCATTCATATCGATAATGTTGGTAAAACCGGAAACCACAACACCCGGGTACAACAATCGGATAAGATAATCCCGGTCGACATCAAAGCCGGTAAAATCTGTACTGTATTTTTTGCACCGGATCTGCCCAGTGATAGTACGCTTGAGGTTTACGTAATAGCTCCCGGCCAGAGCTGAAGTATTAATATTAAGCGGCACTGCGATCAGCTTCTGCCCTGCTGCCAGAGGGATAGACTCCCTCACCTGGTAAGAATCCTCCCATCCATCCTGAATCGCAGAGAGCTGGCTCTGCGGGTTGCCGGCAAAACGATAGGCCCGCAAATGACAGGATTCAACCTTACCCTCACCGGATGTCCTGACACCTTTTCCAAGCAGCAAAAAAGCAGTGCCATAGACTTCACTCGGCAACTTTCCTTCATTAAAAGATAAGATTGCTTCATCCAGTGCGCTATTGTCAGGAATTTTAATAACACACTGGGAAATTTTTTCTTCCGGATGCTTTGTCCTGAAATTTTCTACTGCCGTGACCACAGACGATATTACGGTGTCGTCTAAATTTAAATCGCCATAATGAACAGTACCGTTACAGTAGCCGGATAGTTTATCCCTGAATGCTGAATGCCCACCTCCGGCAGTCGTTGTTGCTGTAGTGGTTGATGGGGGAGTCTGGGTTGTAGAGTTGAAAGGAGCTGCCAGACTGCCGTCAACAGTCAGCAATACCAGAAATATTGGGATCAAAGTGTACAAAGAAACAGGTAACATCTTCTCCGGGCATAAAGCTCCCAAAAAAGCCACCCCGGGGCTATCTTTTGACTCAGGTAAATAGACGAACCAAGGCAAATATTTTTTCAGTAGACGACCTGCGACCTGCTTCATCCGATACCTCACAAAGCGATAACACCACTGGCTGAAGAGTTATAGTCATATAGCCCTTTAGATGAAAACTAATTACGAATGATTATTATCAGTGTTTAGATTGGACTTTATAGTACAGCGCCAGTCTTCCGACAAGAAAAAAGTTGAAATTTATCAGCATGCTGACAGCACTAACCACCACCTTAAACAGTTTGCGTTGGTGTTGGTGAATGTTCGTTCACCGGGCGGTAATGTCGGTGCGATAGAGTTTATTGAGGAAAGTGGTGTCTAAAATTCTGCGGATGATTATCAAATGATTGTCATTGATAAGAGTGGTCAGTGGAGGATGGCAGTTGCCATCCTCCTTTAGCGCGGTCTTTATGGCGATAAAAACAGGCTGTTCATCAACAGCGGCTTAAGGCTATTTAGCATCAGCCTGCTGTGGCTGTTTGCTGGCTTTCTTCGCTGTCTCCTCTTTCTTCCAGGCACCAATATGCATACCTTTGAGAACATTCAGGGCCTGACTTAACTGGTAATCTTCTTCAGCCAGACTTTTCTCGGGCTTGGTTTCTTTTTTGTCGGTGGCTTTGGCTTTTTTGCCGTTGCCGTTGCTCAGGTGTCCCTGCAGATTAGCTTCCTTGTACTGTTCAACGGATTCAATCGGAGTGACTTTAGCACGGGGCAGAACAATATCTGGCTTGATGCCTTCCGCCTGAATAGACCGGCCACTTGGGGTGTAATACAACGCAGTGGTCAGCTTCAGTCCCCGTTCAGAATCAACGCTCAGTGGCAGTACGGTTTGAACGGAACCTTTTCCGAAGGTCTGTGTACCCAGCAATACCGCACGATGGTGATCCTGCAGTGCGCCCGCCACAATCTCGGAAGCAGAGGCTGAACCGCCGTTAATCAGAACCACCAGTGGAACACCGTTGGATGGGTCCACACTGGACGCATTAAACTTCAGGTCTGAGTTAGGAATACGGCCTTTGGTGTAGACAATCAGCCCTTCTTTAATAAAGCTGTCCACCACACCAACAGCGGCCTGCAGAACCCCGCCAGGGTTGTTACGCAGGTCCAGTACCAGACCTTTCAGCTTTTCATCTTTCTGGGCTTTTTTCAGCTTGCCCAGGTGAGCCAGCAGCTCTTTGTCTGAGTCGGACTGAAACTGGCTCAGGCGAATATAGCCGTAACCGTCTTCCAGAGTTTTGGAGCGAACACTCTGTACCTTGATAATGTCGCGTTTAACCGTAATTTCCAGCGGTTTAGGTTCGCCTTCACGGACAATGGTCAGTTTGATCGGTTCACCGGGTTTGCCGCGCATACGGTCGACCGAATCCATCAGGGTCATGCCTTTCACACTGGTGTCGTCCAGCTTGATGATCAGGTCGCCGGGCTGGATGCCTGCTTTCTGGGCGGGCGTGTCATCAATAGGGGAGATGACTTTAATGAAGCCATCTTCCATACCCACTTCAATACCCAGGCCACCGAACTGACCTGAGGTATTGATTTCCAGCTCCTTAAAGTCATCAGGCTTCAGATAGTCGGAGTGAGGATCAAGACCCGACAACATGCCTTTGATCGCGTTTTCGAGCAGCGTTTTATCATCCACTTCCTCGACATAGGCGGTCTTGATGCGTTGCATGACTTCGGTAAACGTTCGCAGCTCTTCCAGTGGCAAACGGCCTTTCTCACTGGCTGCTTTGGCATTCTCTGAAGAGGAACTGTCAGTAGACTTGCTGGCTTCTTTAACAGGTTGTTCTTTTTCACCAACAGGTGCCGTCAAGCCAATGGGTGAGTAACCGGTTGATAAGGCCAGAATACTGGCTAATAACAGCCGGTTAAAGCGAAAAGTCGTTGTCATGGATGCTCCTGCAAACTGTTATGAGAGTTCAAGTATAGGAGGCTGTAGTGAATACATGGCAAGGCCATCGCTCTGTACTCTTGCATCCCGAAAAGTAGGGTGTTCATTCTATAGTCTATCGGTTGTCTGTGGTGCATCTTCAACAGCACTAACGGGTCTGCAGCCATCGTGAAGGATTTTGAGGTTTGCCCTGGTGGCGTATTTCAAAGTAGAGCCCGGGTTCTTCCAGTCCGCCACTCTGTCCTGCCAGTGCCAGCGGTTCTCCGGCCAGAACGGTTTCGCCTTCGGCTTTCAACAGCCACTGGTTGTGGGCGTAAAGGGTCAGGTAGTCATCACCATGATCCAGAATAATCAGTTGACCAAAGCCTCTTAACCAGTTTGAGAAAATAACGGTGCCATCATGTACTGCGTTAACCCGTGTGCCGGAGTCAACGGAAATCAATACCCCTTCCCAGCTCATACCGGTACCCGGACGTTTTTGCTGGTAGCCATACCGGACTTCACCCTCTACCGGCCATTGCAGTTCACCCTGGTTGCTGGTGATCGGACGCTGCAAAGCGGCTTTGGCCGCCAGCTGTGACAGAATGGTTTCCAGCTGGTCCCGCTGCCGGTCAAGATCCTGCAGGCGTCGGTTACTGCTGCCCTGACGCTGACGAATCTGGCTGATCAGGCGCTGACGTTGTTCCTGTACTTTGTTGAGGTCATCACGTTGCTTTTGCAGACTGTTTCTTTGCCGGGTAAGGTTAGTGTTGACCTGCTGCTGCTCCCGGGTGTTGTCATCAATTTCCCGGAGCGTGTTCTCGAAAGCAGTAATCGCATCCAGCTGCGCCTGCTGCAGATGTTTTAAATACGTTAAATGACGTGAAATATCTTCCGGACTTTCCTGATTCAGCAACAGCTTAAGCCGGTTTTCCCGGCTGGCAAGGTAGGCTGAGTGTACACTGCTGGCGATGTGTTTTTTTTCTTTATTTTTTCTCGCCGCCAGTTCCTGCTGACGGCGCTGGAGCTTTTTTACCTGTTTACTCCCTTCCTCCAGCTGACTTTCAAGACTACGAATCGACTGGCGCAACTCACTCATTTCCTGTTCAGATCGTTGCAACTTTCGTTCTGTTGAAGATCGCTCCCGGTTGAGTTTGGAGAGCAGACCTTTCAGGTGCTCAATGTCGCTGTTAATCGTTTCCAGCTGGGCTTCTGTGGTCGCCTTGGTTGCTGCATCCTCTGCGGCGCTGGCAAAGCTGCCAGGGCTGCTCATGGACAACAGTCCAACCAGCGACAGCGCAAGCACTGGCGGCGTTGCTGTTGGTTTCATTATCAAACGTCACAGGTTGTGTATTTAGTACCTCAGTATGCCTTTAATTAAACCTGTAAAACAATGACAAACGGTCATGAGCGGAAAAAGCAGCTCACCCCGAAACGTGAAAGTGGCTACAGAGTTAAAAGAGAGCCTGCGTAAAAGCAGGCCCAAGAGGTTTGCCAGATCATTGAATGAATATTATGCCTGCCAGGCTTTCACCAATGCTTTCTGAATGGGTACCGGCACGCAGTCATAATGCGAGAATTGCATACTGTACTCACCATCACCGCCGGTCATGGATTTCAGCGTATTGCTGTAACCGGAAACATTGGCTAATGGTGCCTGAGCATGCACGGTGACTTTCATATCTTTGCCTGCATCCGTACCGGTGACCATGCCTCGTTCACTGGCAAGGTGTCCTGTGACATCGCCCATTGCCTGATTGGGAACCGTAATGTCCATTTCAACAAACGGTTCCAGCACAACCGGGTCGGCTTGCTGGATCGCATCCTGAAATGCTTTTTTACCCGCAGCAACAAAAGCAATTTCCTTGGAGTCGACACTGTGGTGTTTGCCGTCGTAGACCACAACACGAATATCCTGCATGGGATAACCGGCAATGGCACCGGACTGCATGACTTCACGAACACCCTTTTCGACGGCTGGAATGTACTGGGATGGAATAACGCCGCCCACTACTTCACTGGCAAACTCAAAACCATCGCCTCTGGGCAAAGGTTCGATGCGCAGGAATACTTCACCAAACTGACCGGAGCCGCCATTTTGTTTCTTGTGTCGATGATGCCCTTCGGCCTTGTTACGAATAGTTTCGCGGTATGGAATGCTGGGTACTGAAGTCGCGACTTCCAGACCATACACCTTAGCCATCTTTTCAATGGACAGTTGCAGGTGGGTTTCTCCCAGCCCTAACAGAACGGTTTCATTTTCCCGTTCCCGATGTTCAATGGTCAGGCTGGGGTCTTCTGCGACCAGACGATGCAGAACTTCTGAAAGCTTCTGCTCATCACCCCGGTGCGCCGGAGCGATGGCCAGACTGGCCATGGAGGGTGGGAATTGCAGGTCGCGCAGATGGTGATGGTCTTCATCGTGGGAGTCGTGCAAAACCCCGTTAAAATGCAGGCTGTCGATCTTGGCCACTGCGCAGATATCCCCGGGGCTGGCCTCGATGACTTCTGTCGTTTTACTGCCCTGAAGCTTTAACAGATGCGCGATGCGAACCGGTTTCCGGGCGTCGCCAAGGAAAAGCTGGTCACCGCTGCGAATTGTCCCCTGATGCACACGGAACACACCCATCCGCCCAATGTAAGGGTCCATGGACACCTTAAAAACATGGGCAATGGCGTGTAACTCCGGGTCTGGAACGACAGAGACAGGGGTTGCATTTTCTCCTTCTCCTTTTAAGAAAAGAGGTGGGTTGCCTTCAGAAGGCGTTGGCATCAGCTCACACAGAGTATGCAATAGCTGTTCAATACCTGCCC
This sequence comes from Endozoicomonas sp. NE40, assembly GCF_040549045.1. Lineage (NCBI taxonomy): Bacteria > Pseudomonadati > Pseudomonadota > Gammaproteobacteria > Oceanospirillales > Endozoicomonadaceae > Endozoicomonas > Endozoicomonas lisbonensis. The sequence goes on from NZ_JBEWTB010000002.1 coordinate 3,241,854, forward strand.
CGGTTTCTGCTGAAGTGAAGCATACGGGAATCAGGTGGTCTTCGCGCAGTGCCTGTTCAAAAGGATCGTGAAGCTGATCTGGCTGCAGGCTTTCTTCCTGTTCCAGATACAGTTCCATCAACGCTTCATCCACTTCTACGACCTGATCAATGAGCTGGTCGTGGGCTTCGTTAACGGAGCTGAAAGCGGTTGGAGTGTCGTATTCCGGTGCAAAATAACAGTCAACCATCCGGCTGCCGTCTTCTGATGGCAGGTTAATGGGCAGGCACTGGCTGCCCAGCTGATCCTGGATATCCATTAACAGGGATTCCAGTCCAATCTCAGGAAGGTCGCACTGGTTGATGATAATCAGGCCGCATTTTTTACGTTCATGCATCTGCTCAAATGCCCGGCGGGTCACCGGTTCGATACCGTGTCGGGCATTAATGACCAGTGCCACAGATTCAACCGCAGGCAGAATGCTCATGGCACGGCCAAAGAAGTCAGGATATCCGGGAGTGTCGAGAAGGTTTACGTGGGTGTTAAAGTGATCAAACTGAAGAATGCTGGTTTCGAGAGAGTGTCCGGCGGCTTTTTCCTGGTCAGTAAAGTCTGATACGGTGTTTCCCCTGCTGACATCGCCTTTCTGTTTGATGGCGCCGGAGGCATGCAGCAGGGTCTCCGCAAGTGCCGTTTTCCCGCTGCCAGCGTGACCCAACAGAGCTATGTTACGAATATGGTCGTTGAATGCGGCCATCTTGTCACCTCCCGGTCTCGATTAAGAATTGTTGTTCTTGCCTTTGAGTATATGTATGTGTGATGTCGTTTATTTTGTCCCTGATCAATGCTGGGTGTTTGAACGTGTTATGCTTTGATTATACGTATTGAAATTATGTATCGGATTTGTGTATTGAATGTGTGTGAAAGGGAGTGGCTGATCAATGAGACTGACCTTTTTAGGCACTTCTGCTGGCGTCCCCACCCTGGAACGAAATGTGACAGCACTGGCGCTGGCGCTGGATGAACAGAGAGAATGGTATCTGGTGGACTGCGGGGAAGGTACGCAGCACCGCTTGATGCGCAGTCGTTATACCCTCTCCGGTTTAAAAACGATCTTTATTACCCATGTTCACGGTGATCACATGTTTGGCCTGCCCGGACTGATCACAACAGCGAGTATGCAGGGGCGCAAAGACCCGCTGACCATTTGCGCCCCAGCCGGGGTTGAGAGTTTTGTGCGGCACGCCTTGCAATGTGCCGCTGTCACAGAGCTGCCCTTTACACTGACATTCAGGGCAACCGATGTGGAAAGTTTTGAATACCGTGATAACCACTTTTCAGTGACTTCCCACGAGCTGTCCCACCGGGTACCCAGCTTTGCGTATCGTTTTGCGGAATGCTGTCATCCGGGTGCATTGGATCAGGATCGGCTCAATGCCCTGGGTGTTCCCAGGGGGCCGCTATGGGGAAAATTGCAGAGCGGCCAGCCGGTGACTCTCGAAGATGGTCGGGTGATTGAGCCTGAGCAGGTTCGCCAGCCTCCCCCGCCTGCCAGAGTCGCTGTTATCGGTGGCGACAATGACCAGCCCGGCTTGCTTCATACGGCATTGCAGGGGGCGCAGTTAATGGTTCACGAAGCGACCTTTACGGAAGACGTTTTTTGTAAAGTCGGGCCGAAGTATATGCACAGTACGGCAAAAAGGGTGGCAGAAGCAGCAGAGCAGGCGCAGGTTGACCATGTCATTCTTACGCATTTCAGCGGTCGTTATCGTCGTTCTCCCAAACCGGGAGAATATGGGGTAGAAATGTTGCGGCAAGAAGCGAAGCATTACTTTCATGGGACAGTCAGTCTGGCTGAAGACTGGGGGTGTTGGCAGTTAGGTAGAGACGGAAGGCTGGAGCGGTTGAAAGATCATTGACTGGCACTGGCGACATGTCGTGACAGATTTGTTGAAGCAGAAACTTTACCTTTACGGTGGGATCAACTTAACTGCTTGCCACTTGTTCGACACAAGAAGATGTATATTGCTATGTCCCCATTCATAAAGTGGTTTATTGCTGCTGTCTTGACGACAGTTCTTTTTCCCTATTATCTGAGTGCAACTACTTTGGTTGAAGAACTGTACGAAAAGGCCAAGCCTAATAAAGTTTATATTATCGTTCAAAAAAACTTATTCCCTTATTTAGATAAAAAAATTTTTGAGAGGTGGACTAAACAACTGGAATCAGAGGGTTGGAGTCCAATTGTTCGAAAACCTGAATCTTACGAAATAAAATCTGCTAACAGATTAAAAGAATATTTGATCGAGCAGGGTGCTTACACTGTATTGTCATTGTTTCACAGGAAGCCAGGAGTCATTTTGGTAGGGTCATTTCCTCATACCTATGTTTCCCTGAATTCGGATACGGGGTATCTGAAATCCGATCTCTGGCTAATGGATGTCAGCGATAATTTACATCTTAAGGCCAAACGGTTTGGATATCAGTCAGAAATACTGGTGAAGCCAGATAAAGAGCTTGATGTTTTGGATATGTGGGTGAGCCGTATTGAATATAATAGAAGCGTATCAATTCAGGAGTTAAGCGTTTTTATCAATCAATACCTTGAGAGAAACACTGTTTGCCGAATCTCGGGTTTTAGCTCTGATGATTGTCAATTAAAGGTACAGGTTTCTGGCAATCAATTCTTGGACTTGAAGGCTCTGATTGGCACTTCAGACCATACTGGAAATTTTTCTGAGAGATTCTCACTTTCAAATGAACCAGCAGGTGAGGTTTTTCTCAATTTATTTGAGAAATCACAGAGAAACTGGAAACAGTGGCAGGACTATTTTTTTGCTGAGGGCTGGGAACATTGTTACAGCTTTTTGGAGGACATGTACCGAACTCATAACAGAACTCATTCCCGGATTGGTACCAGCGCAGCTCCCGCAGGCATTCCACCGGTAGACAAAATAATGCTATACCTGTTCAAGCTTCCTGTGTTGTTTATTACAGCATCTTCCAGTGCGATATATGGATGGAAGAACCCATCTTCGCGGAAATATTTAGGTGCTTTCTGGGCGTTGGGGCTGGCTGCGTCTTTAGTTCCTCAGTACGAATGCCCTAATCGTCAATACACACCAAAAAGACATTACCTGCCCGTGCTACTTGGCGACGGTACCCTGCGTCAATTTTGATTGATTGGGTAAGGTTTTTTACCCAATTAATTTGTCGCCAGTCTGGTAGTCAGGTGAACCAATGCATCGGCAGCGTGCTGTTTAGTGGTATCTTCAGGCACTCTCTTGAGCTGGAAGTTGTATATTGTCCCTTCAGTGGTCACGAAAGTGTTCAAAGCAGGAACGGTCTCATAAATGTCTTCGTGGGAACCAATCACATGAATATCAGTGATGCCTGAAGTTTCATCGTCACTCTGAAATTCGTGCAGCAGCTTATGCAAAAGCGGAAGCTGGTGGGTAATTTCCCTGACCAGTTGTTTTGCGCCATCATTGATCAGAGCCTTGTCCACAACATGCAACCAGTTGGCTTGTTGCTTGTTTTTATACAAACTCAGGGTATTGTCCCCAAGTTCATTATTCCGTTTGAGTCCCTGATAACGCCCGGTAATTTCTTCATCGGTCATATTTGGGAATAAAGGCTTCATATCCTGTCTGAATTCCTCAGCTTCTGCCCGTTCCCGTTCTTTACGGCTGCATTCATGACCAAAGCAGGGGGCTGGCGTTTTCGAAACAGCTCTTTTGGAGTAGAAACGGTTACCCACTATAAAGCCAAGCCCAAAAGAGCTGCCTGAAGGCAGGCTTTTGTTTTTTCTCTGGTACTGATCATTCGTGTACGGGTATTTATGGACTGACTCCCATTTGCTAACAGGTTCAAAAGAGGAAGGTTGAGTCAGTAAGAGAATATCGTAAGTGGCCTTGAACAGGGTCAGGTGTGGTTTGTGATCAATTTCGCTGGCAAGCTGCAGCACGAAGTCCTGATCACCACAGCCATAAATAGAGTCTGCAGCAATGGATAGCCCATTGTCCGCAAAGACGCTGACAATGTTGGTTTTCGCTTTCTCTTCACGTTCACGGGTTTTTTGAGGAGGAAACAGAAGTGGGTGAGTGCCGTGAATAGTTTCATAACCTGCTACCGCCATCACCATTGAAAACTCTGAGTCTGGTGCCTTGAGTGCCGTTTCTTTTTTTAACGTGGATTGTACAGCCATCATTCTCTCGGTCAGCTTTTCTGCCATTCCGGGAAACTCCAGCTCGGGATGACCTTTTTTAGTGACTGCAATATTACCCGCATAGCTTTTGAACGCCTGATCTTTAGAAAACTCAACGGCTACAGAAGCGAGGGTCTTGTGGCGGCCATCTTCTATGACTTTTACCAGCACCATAGAAGCACTGGCGTTTTCGCTATAAAGCAGATATTCGTATTTCTGGCCAGCTATGGTCAGGGGACTGGCCAGTAGCAGAAATATGTACGAAAGTACTATTTTTTTGAACATCATAGGGCAACCCGGCTTCAGAGCGACAAAGAGTAAAAAATAGTCCATTCGCACATAACTGCCGGAAAAGTTTTGATAACCCGGTCAGTATTCATCACCAGACACTATCTGTGGCAGTCGTGCTACAATTGCCAGCTTTTGTGACAATCTCACTTCGAAGTGGAAATTTAATGTCTGAATACACAAGCGTTGAAGCTCGCGTAAGCTACGGTATTGGCCGCCAGATGGGTGACCAGCTGTCCAGCAACCCAATTGAAGGCCTGTCCATTGATGCCGTTCTGGCTGGTCTGGCTGATTCCCTGAATGGTGCGCCAAGCGTTGTAGAGCATTCTGCCCTGCAGGAAGCGTTCAACGAAATGCACAAGCGCATTCAGGCGAAAGAAGCTGAACAGGCTAAAGAGCTGTCTGCTGAAGGTGAGAAGTTCCTGGCTGAAAACGCCATGCGTGATGAAGTCACCGTAACCGATTCCGGCCTGCAGTACGAAGTGCTGGTTGCTGGTGATGCGAATGCTGAAAAGCCTGGCCCGACATCTACGGTTAAAACTCACTACCACGGCATGCTGCTGGACGGTACTGTGTTTGACAGCTCTGTTGATCGTGGAGAGCCAATCGAGTTCCCGGTTAATGGTGTGATTGCTGGCTGGACCGAAGCTCTGCAGCTGATGACCGTAGGTTCCAAGTGGAAGCTGTTTATTCCTTACAACCTGGCTTACGGTGCTCAGGGTGCGGGTGGTGCTATTGGCCCATACGCGACTCTGGTCTTTGAAGTAGAGCTGCTGGCCGTTTCCTGATCAGGAATCCGTTGCCGATAAAAAAAAGCCATTGTGTTGTGAAACACAATGGCTTTTTTTGTTTGCCCAGCGAAGCGGGCAAACCCGTCAGGCTGAAAGAAGCCTGAACCGCTCAGACTGAGGGGGAAGGTAATGAAAAATAGCGGTTCACTGGTCTCCTACTGGTTTAAGCTGTGATCTGACAACTAAAATCCGAGATGTAAAAACCATGCCATTTGATCATATTAAGTTTCCGGAGGATTCCAGGTTTAGTCATATTCCATCACGTAAGTTTTTTATATTAAAAAGAAATATTGATGGGAATTACCTGACTTTGACTCTTCACAAAAGAGCCTTTGGTACATACCAGCCGGAAGCCGGGAGTGTAAAAATAACCAGTAATTTTAAGAGTCTCTCAAGTTTAAGTTCGGAAGGCGAAAGACATTATGCAGTTAAAGATATATGGGTGTTGGACGCTTATCGAAATATTTCAATAGGTGTTTTGTTGATGTATCTTGCAGTCAGTGAGGTTTGGCTAAATGGTGGTGCGTACCTCTATTTAATGTTTCCTATATTCAAGGCTCAGGGGTTTTATATTCAGTTTGGCTTTCACCCAGCCCCGGAAGAGGCATCGGAAAGGCATTTGCTATACGAAGAATGGGATACCAAGGTTCCACTTGAAAAAAAACTAAAAGAAAGTCGGAGTTATCTGTTTTGGAGAGGCTCTGTCTGTATTGCGTCAGAACTCCTTATGAAAAAGCTAAATGGCGTTTTCATTTTTAAGCATATGAATTGAGACTGACTCTCCCCGCCCGTCGCTTCGCTTCGCTTTGGGAAAGGTCCGTACGCACGGTTCTGTAGGAAAGACGGGGTAATAGCCCCGCCCTTACCTAATTGCAGGTGCCGAAAATGGATCAGAACTTAAAGTTGATTCCAAGATAACCACCGTCGTGCAGGGTGCGGCTACCACGATTAGACATTTTGGTCTGAACGTTGCGATAGCCCAGAGACAACTCAGCATTTGGCATCGGTGCAAATACAAAGCGGGAGTCAAACTGCTTCATGTTTTTTGTTCGGTTAAAGCTCAGGATGCTGGGCGCATAGTAGTACTCAGCTTCAATACGCATGCTCTGGGTGAAATTAACCCCCAGTGAACCCCCGGGTGCAAAACCCCAACCAATATGAGAGTCGCCACGATGGTCAACGGCAAAGGCTTTCATGCCTACAGAGTAACGAAAACCGCCTGACTGATTCATGACTTTAAAGCCACCGTTAACCATGCCGCCTTTGTTTTCATGGTAAAGGCCGGAAAAGCTGGTGGCTGTTGTATAACTGAGCATCTGGTCAATACCAAAGCCGACGCTGTGTTCGCTCAGGCTCAGGTTAAAACCGGTTGCCATAGCGGTACTGCTCATCATCAGGCCGCAGAGTGCCATAGCTGCCCTGTTGGCTGCGTTACTGCTAACTGTTTTCATTCTGTTCCTTGGTGTTGTGTTTTCACTGCAGAACAGTATAAAAAGGCAGGTTGGTTGTTATTATTCGGTAAATCCGTAGTGAGGGCTGATTTTACAAGCCCTATAGATAGAGAATCAGTGATCAAAACGAGTCAGTTCCGGCACATGGGACATGCACTATTGATCTGTTTGGTATGCAATGCCCAGCAGTTAGCACAGAACCAGTGCCTGCCACATTTAGCGACCTCTATCCATATTGACAAGTGATTCAGACAGATAGGACATTCTCCGGTAAAAACGTATTGAGAAGTGATTGCCAGTGCCTGCTGCGACAGGTAATGCTCAGCCTGTCTGAAAAGGACCATGGATACATAGGCTATCCAGCCGGTTTCTGTTTTAGCTGACCTGACCATGGCTTCTTCAATCAGTGAGTCATTACTGTTATTAAACTTTTTTGTTAATACGTCCACGAATCTGGAGTGTTTCAGGCAAATAGCAAACGTATTGTCACCGTTCACATCGTTCACTTCCAGTCGCCGGGCTGCCATCTCTGTACCGGCAGAATAGTGTTTCCCAGTGATAAATGAAGGTTCATGACCCGGTTCATTAATAGATGTTGTCATATTTGAAAAAATCTGGCGTATCACTTCCTCAGAAAAAATGCTTAGCAGCAGGGTGTTGCCTTTTACGTCTTCTGTTCCGGACAGGCAGTCAGGTTCGAGAAACTGAATGCCCGATAATGACTCATTAAATACTAAATTGACCGTACTATGGTGTATCGTGCGGTGTTTCTGGTATTTGACAATGGCATGGTATTGGTCATCAACATTTATGATGGCAAGTTGTAACAAGGTTATACCGGATTGTTTTGACAGGCTGTGATAGGCGTGTTGCTCTGACAATAAATCCGGATTGACTTCAAAAAAAAGTAAACCATCACTATTATGCCACTTTAAATTGCCAGTGTATTTGCCGTCGTTCCAGCCATTGTATAAATCGTACAGCAGCAAGATGACGAAAGACTTTGCAATGATTAATTCCATTGCAGCGGATTTCATTGAATGAATATTAAGATGAAGTCTGTGGAGGCTATATTCCCTGATCACAACGGTCAGTAGAGGCAGGGATTTTAAATAGTAAGGTTGACGGTAGTAGTAATCAGACACCGAATAGAGAGCATCTTGCAAACTTTTTGTAATAGAAAGAAAAACCTCAGGTACATTTGAATAGTAACGACTACTTTCATCCTTAAATGCCTGATCATCTGCCCTAGAGATTAACGCAACGATTAACAGGAAAAATGAAACCAGAAACAGTCGTGCTTTGTTGTTTATTAATAACACTGAAAGGTGCCCCTCGTAGCATCTGCTTTTTTTCAGATGCTGAGGCAATATAGCATGTCTCAACTTATGGGTTTTACTGAGCGTGTTAAACAGGGGAATCAAAACAATTCCCCTGTCGTGTGCAGCCTGACGCCTTAAGCCAGCAGAGACTTACCAGTCATCTCTTCAGGCTGAGGGATTTCCATCAGATCCAGCAGGGTAGGTGCCAGGTCAGAAAGAATACCGTTGTTCAGCTTGATGTCTTTGGAACCGAAGTAGATCAGAGGCACTTCTTCACAGGTGTGAGCGGTGTGGATACCGCCGGTTTTAGGATCAACCATCTGCTCAGCGTTGCCGTGGTCGGCAGTGATCAGGCACTGACCGTCGACTTCTTTCAGGGCTTCCATGACTTTGCCAACGGACTCATCAACCGCTTCAACCGCTTTAACGGCTGCTTCATAAACGCCGGTATGGCCGACCATGTCGCAGTTAGCAAAGTTGCAGACAATCAGGTCGTGCTTGCCGCTCTTGATTTCAGCCACCAGTTTTTCAGTGACTTCCGGCGCTGACATTTCTGGCTGCAGGTCGTAGGTTGCTACCTTTGGAGAGTCAACCAGAACGCGGGTTTCGCCTTCGTATGGGTTTTCACGACCACCAGAGAAGAAGAACGTCACGTGAGCGTACTTTTCAGTTTCAGCGATACGCAGCTGGGTTTTGCCCAGTTTTTCCATGTATTCGCCCAGAGTGTTAGGCAGAGAAGACGGTGGGTACGCACAGATGGTGTCGATATCGGCAGCGTACTGGGTCAGCATCACGAAACCAGCCATTTCAGGCGCTTTCTCACGCTGGAAACCTTCGAAGCCGCTTTCAACAAACGCTCGGGTGATTTCACGGGCGCGGTCTGCACGGAAATTCATGAACATCAGGGCATCGCCATCGTTCACAGTGGCAGCGGTTTCACCGATAACAGTGGCTTTAACAAATTCGTCGTTTTCATCACGCTCGTAAGCCGCTTTCAGTCCTTCAACGGCATCTTTAGCGGTGATCTCAGCTTTGCCCAGGGTCATCAGGTCGTAAGCTTCCTGAACACGTTCCCAGCGGTTGTCACGGTCCATGGCGTAGTAACGGCCGATCAGGGAGGCGACACGACCAATGCCTTTGTCTTTCAGCAGGGCATCGGTTTTTGCCAGGGAATTTTCAGCGCTGCGGGGTGGAGTGTCACGGCCATCGAGGAAGGCGTGAACGTAAACTTCTTTAGCACCACGTTTTTCAGCCAGTTCGATCATGGCATTGATGTGGTCTTCGTGGCTGTGTACGCCGCCCGGAGACATCAGGCCCATGATATGAACGGCCTTGCCACCCGCTACTGCCTTGTCGATGGTGCTGACAAACGCTTCGTTTTCGAAGAAGTCACCGTCCATGATGGACTTGGTGATGCGGGTAAAGTCCTGGTAAACCACCCGACCAGCACCCAGGTTCATGTGACCGACTTCCGAGTTACCCATCTGGCCTTCTGGCAGACCAACATCCATACCGGAACCGGAGATCAGGCTGTTTGGGAATTCAGCCATCAGCTGATCCATTACCGGCGTTTTAGCAGCATGGATTGCATTGAATTCGGTCGCTTCACGATGGCCGTAGCCATCAAGAATGATCAGGGCTGTGGTTTTACGCTTGTCAGTCATCAGTTCTGAACCTTGGCAGATGAAGTAATGCGACGCATTCTACCTGCTTTTATGGTGGATTCCAGTGTGCAGTGCCTATTCCTATGATAGCTGTTACTTACGGTGCAGTGGCAGTATTAATGCGAGTGTCATGGTTTGATGAAGTTTGGTTGAGGCTTGTTTTGAACCGCCTCTTTTTTATGAGCTTTGCAACAATAATTATCATTACTGAACAGTCCGGGAGGCCGGTATGACTAAAAAACATGGAAAAATCTCAGGGGTAATTTATGTATGTATCCACAAAAATCCACCGTAGCGTTATACTCCCGCCTTTTCCGATTCAGAAAGACTGGTTAATTCATGGCTCAGCTACTCGAATTTATAGGCAATCACCCACTGCTGGTGGGTTCTCTGGTGGCACTGATTACGGCGCTGGTGTTCACTGAAATGCGCAAGGGTGGTCAAAACATCAGTTCTCAGCAACTGACTCAGCTGGTCAACCAGCAGGGTGCAATTGTCGTGGACGTTCGTGAAAAGGCCGACTACAACAAAGGTCACATTGTTGATTCTGTCAGCATGCCGTTCGCCAAGGTTAAAGAGCGTGTGGCAGAACTGAACAAGCACAAAGACAAGCCGATAGTCATTATTGATGCTCAGGGGCAGCACGCTGGCATGGTCGGCAAACAGTTCAAGGAAGCCGGTCTGCAACAGGTTCTGCGCCTGCGTGGTGGTCTGAGCACATGGACTGCCGATGGCTTGCCGCTGGTCAAAAAATAATAGTGCTATTTGAGGTATAAAGGCATGAAGCCTGTCACCATTTATATTTCAGCAACCTGCCCGTTTTGCCACAGAGCAATGCGCCTGCTGGACAGTAAGGGGGTTAACTACCAGACTGTCAGCGTTGATGGCCGCCCTGACGTTCGTCAGGAAATGACTCAGAAAGCCGGACGACACACGGTTCCCCAAGTCTGGATCGGAGACACCCATGTGGGTGGTTGCGACGATCTGTTTGCACTGGAATCCGCTGATAAACTAAATGATTTGCTTGCCTGAGGCTTGAATTATTTTATGCCGTCCCCATTGATGGTGGGTAAGCGATTTTTAACGACTGTTTGCCAGCACTCATAATCAGGCTGCGCAGGCATTCCAACTTATAGTAAGGAATTTATAATGGCTGAGAACCAGCAAGAGCAGCAGCCTCAGTTTGCACTGCAGCGTATCTACGTTAAGGACCTGTCCTTTGAATCCCCAAAATCTCCTGAGATGTTTCAGGCTCAGTGGCAGCCAGAAGTTAAGCTGGACCTGAACACCAGCAACCGTCAGCTGCAGGAAGACATGTTTGAAGTGGTTCTGTCCCTGACCATCACCGTTGAAAACGGTCCGGAAGGCAACCGTGAAACCGCATTCCTGGCTGAAGTTCAGCAGGCGGGCGTATTCCTGGTGAAAGGTCTGGCGGCTGACGAACTGCACCGTACTCTGGGTGCGTTCTGCCCGAACATCCTGTTCCCTTACGCTCGTGAAGCTATCGACAACATGGTTCTGCGTGGCAGCTTCCCTCCGCTGATGCTGGCACCTGTAAACTTCGACGCTCTGTACCTGCAGGCGCGCGAGCAGGCTGAACAGAAAGAAACCGCTACGGTTAACTGATTCTGTTCAGTCCGGCAGGTTTACACAGACCTGCTGTACAGATGCTGAATGCAAAAAGAACGGCTGACTTTCGGGTTAGCCGTTTTTTTTACCGTGAAATTTTTCATCTGTTCAGGGCTGCTTATAGCGGCGTTATCATTTAAGCTTCCCTCTTCAGTCAGTGACACACTATCCACATGTTCCATATAGCACTCTTTGAACCCCGAATAGCCCAGAATACCGGCAATATCATCCGGCTGGTGTCGAATAATGGTTGCCAGCTGCATCTGATTGAACCACTGGGGTTCGATCTTGAAGAGAAAAAGCTCAGGCGTGCCGGACTGGATTATCGTGATATGGAACGCATTACCCTTCATAAGGACTTTGATGCATTTGCTGAAGCGATGGGCGAGCGCCGTATACTGGCGATCACCACAAAAGGAAAGCGACACTACCATCAGGTTGACTACCAGCCCGGTGACGTATTGCTGTTTGGTGCAGAAACCCACGGCCTGACCGATGATGTAAGAGCCCGATTGCAGCAGGAAAACATGCTGCGTATTCCCATGTGTCCGGAAAACCGCAGTTTAAACCTTTCCAATTCAGTGGCGATTGTCAGTTATGAAGCCTGGCGGCAGCAGGGGTTTGATGGTGGTTTGTGAATGCCTGAGTTGCTGACATTTCCATTGATGGTATGAGGAGTCAATGGTGGAGGCATACCCACCCGGAATAAAAGTTCAGGAATACCAGAGAATAGATTTGATTCATGACTGGCTCTGGCTGGAGGCATGAATGCATGCCTCCATGATCCTGTAGGTAGTATTATTCTGCTGTAAGGGACTGTTGACTTAGCGATTCAGCATTATTAAATCTTTTTGGTCCTGACATGCCTGTTATCCTGTTTATTTTCCTTTGCATATAAACATACATTCCACCCACCCCCATCATTAAACCTGTAGTCCATCCTCCAAAGAATGACCCAGCAACTGCGCCATTTGAATGACCACCACCAGAGCTACTTGCATCTGACTGGGGCTGGGTACTTGGAGTCGCTTTACAAATAGAGAACCATTCATTAGTGTGAGTGGCTTTATCTGGTAAAAACTGATCATAAGGTTTTGGAACATCGGTGTGCCAGCTGTCTTTTGGGCATCCTACTGCTGTGCTGTAAACAAACGAAGGACATCGTGAGTAAGCTAATGCCTGATGGTGATTAAATTGCAAGGTGAAAAAATCCTTACCAATGATTTTAGCGTTATCCAGTAGAATTATGCCATGAGATCGAACAGCATTATCCTCATATAAGTATCCATTTTCAATGTCATCAATATTATTACAAATACTGTCTTTAAAGGTTAATTGTGCATTGCCACTTGCAACGTAAACAACATCTAATTCATGGACTTCATCGTGAGGGTGGCTGGTAGACAGTGGAGTTGTTATGGAAGCTGTGGTGGGGTAAGTGACAGTAGAATTAAGGGACGTAGGTGTTGGCTGTAAACCCTTGTAGTTAATAGTAAACGTATTGTTCATCAAGATATTGTGAAAAGTATGGACATTTTTTTTACATCCAACAGATATGGCTGCCATATCAAAGCCATCCATATCAAATTCGGTTGAGTAAATACCAATGTCTGTAGAGCCATTGCCAAAACCGCAGTCTATATCAAGTAATTCATGATGTGCATTGGGAGATCTTAAAATACTATTTTTGAAGTAAACACCCTTTGCTGCGTTAATTCGAATTAATCCTGAATGTTCCTTATTTGTTGATCGACTTCTACCGTATATAGTTTCTACATCAATAAAATCCATGTAGAAAACGGCGGTTCTGTTATCAAATGTAAATAATGGATAAGCATTGCTGTCCGGATTTGCTTGATGCACTCTTAATTTTACAGGCTCATCTGAATCTTTATATGTGTTAAGACCTACCATGCTGAAAGAATTATTCAAGCTTATCGTGCCGTTTATATTATATTTATCACCTTCTAATAAAAGAATCATACCATTTGTATTGGATTTATGCTCATTTATGATATCGTTTAAGGTAGCTCTGGCACCTTCTGGTCCATCAGGCTTCTCAGAGAATATCCAAAATAATTTAGGTCGTTTGCCAGGCATAGATGAAATAGCCTGTACAATTGCTTGCCGGTCTTCAACGCGCAGTTCTTTCTTAATAATATCACGGACATTTTTATCAAGATAATCTAGTACGTCTGTACTTTTATCTGTTGCATTTTTTCCATCACCTTCAGGGGGATTGGGGCTTGCATGGATGTCTCCAATCATTCCAGCAAGAATACACGTTGCAAAAGAAGCAGCAAAAAATTTTGTTCTCATGTGGACGTCTCCAAAATTTATAAAACAAAAGATTTATTGCTGACTACGGGACATTTTTTGAGGAGAGTGCTGGCAAGGTCAGCAGCATGAGCTAAGAGAGTAGTTCTCACACAAACTTTCTTTGATGCCAATGAACCCTGTCACAGCACTCCAGAACAAGCTTAGTGTTCATCTCGATTGGAACAAGGCTCGTTGTGAATTTATTGCTCAATTTATCCTTGGTCTGATCAAACTCAGAACCAGCTCTCTATACAGACTCCGTGTCGCCTTTGTCAGAGAGGCCTCCCCCGACTCAAGCTACAAACGGATTCAACGTTTTTTCAGAAGCTACTCACTGGACTACTCCGCTATTGCTCGCTTGATTGTCACGTTAGTGCCTCTTGAGCCTAAGTGGACTCTCTGTCTCGACAGAACCAACTGGAAACTCGGAAGTCAGGACATTAACCATCTGGTTCTGGCTGTTTGTTGTCAGGGTGTTGCCATTCCTTTGTTCTGGAGCAACCTTGATAAAGCTGGTTGCTCCGAGTCGAATCAGAGAATTGCCCTCATGAAACGCTTTTTGGCAACTTTTCCGGATCAGCCAGTTGCCTGCCTGTCTGCAGACCGGGAGTTTCATGGACATGGCTGGCTAAGCTGGCTCATGGAGCAAGGAATACTGTTCAGAGTACGCATCAAGAAGAATACACAAGTGGCGAAGCCCGGAAGCTCTGCCATCTCCGTGCGGTTGCAGTTTCGTTCACTGAAGGCTGGCACTTGGGACGCAATTTCGAAGCCTTGCAAAATCTGGGGCTTGAAGCTTTATGTTGCAGGGAGTTTGTCCCATAAAGGCTACTGCTTTGTTGTCAGCCAGGATAAGCCTGATACGATTATTCCCGACTACCATTGCCGCTGGGAAATCGAGTCTCTGTTCAGTTGCCTTAAAACCAGAGGGTTTGACATGGAAGCTTGCAGGCTGACCGCACCAGAGAGGACGGACAAGCTGACGGCTTTGCTGGCTTTGGCATTCTGCTGGAGCTACACCGAAGGGTTGAAGAGGCAAGCAATTTCTCCATCAAGAATTGCGAAAACGCGCTTTGGTGCATCATGGCCAGCAGAAAGCATTTTCCATCAAGGCTTGGAGTACCTGCAGGAACTACTTCTGAATCCTGATAAATTGAAACGTGGATTTAAACAGGCTTTGAACTTTTTTGTCCCGTAGTCAGGATTTATTGTTAAAAAAGGTGCATCGTATATTTTTAATATGGCGTACAAGCAAGAGTAAAAAATCAAAAAAACTGACTCAGTGCTCAAATATGTTAATTGCAGTGACGATATTTTTATAGCTGATTATTTTAAAATGGTGGAGTTTTTTTAAAAAAAGACTTACATAGATTTATCTCTCTAAAGTGAAAGCTATATATATTTATTTTGATGCCCCCTGCTTATATGTTGATTTTTGCCCTGATCGCCATCAGGAACGTTATTAAATAAATATGGTTGAGGTGATTAGTTAATGGAATCCGGCATAGATCTTATTGGCAGACATTGGCTTTACCATTTTTTCAATAACCATTCATTCATCAGGACTGTCTATACTGTTCCGATATTTGTCGATAAGTGCTGGGAGGCCTATGTCTGATCAAAGTCTTGAATCGTCCATTGGCGAGCCGGATGTCCACCTGCGCTGGACAGCAAAAGATACTGGCTGGATGTTCAGCCATATTGGCACTGGCATTGGCGCCGGTCTGCTGTACCTTCCCATTAATGCAGGCATTGGTGGCTTCTGGCCCCTGTTGCTGATGGCTCTGATCAGTGGGCCAATGGTGTATTTCACTCATCGCACCCTGACCCGGTTCTGTCTGGCTTCCAGACATCCCGGCAATGACTTTTCAGCTCATGTTGAAGACACTTTTGGTTCATCCGTCTCGAAATGGCTGATGCTGGTTTGTTTCTTGTCGATGTTCCCGGTTTTGCTGCTCTATACCATCGGTATCAGCAATGTGACGGTCAGTTTTCTGGTCAACCAGCTGGACTGGGCTGAACCCTCACGCTCCCTGATTGTGTTTCTTCTGGTGGTTGCCATGGTGGGAGCCTTTCTGGGGACTGAGCAGAGACTGTTGAGCCTGTTCCGGCGTATGGTATTTCCATTGACCATTGTGCTGCTTGGTATTGCGGTTTATCTCATTCCACAATGGCAAATGGATTATCTGATGCAGCCGGTTTCTCTGCAAAAAGGAGCAGAAACCTTCCTGCTGACACTACCGGTGCTGGTGTTCTCTTTTTATCACGCCCCGGTGTGTTCTACTTTTGCCCGGTCTTACCGACAGGAAAATCCAGACCTTCATGCCTGTATTCGCAAGACCGACAGCATTCATATGCGCAGTGCATCGATACTCCTGGTCATTACCATGTTCTTTGTTTTTTCCTGTGTAATGGCATTGACGCCAGAACAGCTGGCACAGGCGAAGGCTGAAAATCTTCCAACCCTTTCTGTTCTGGCTAACCAGCCGGGTAATCGTTTCTTTTCAACGATCACACCACTGATTGCCTTTGTTGCGATTATGACCTCGTTCTTCGGCTTTTTTCTGGGTGTGATAGAGCTTATGAATGGCTTGTTAAGCCAGGGGTTCCGGTCTTTCCGTCCCGGCAAGGTGGTATCGGCAGGTCATGTTCACAGGGTCAGTCTGTTTATCATTGCCTTAAGCTGCTGGGTGGCTGGCGTGGGGAACTGGAGCGTTCTGGGTATCATGGAAGCTGTTGTTGCTCCGATGATGGCCATTATTATCTTCTTCCTGCCTATAGCGGGCCTGTACCGGGTTAAGCAGCTTCAGCGGTATCGAAAGCCCTTCTGGGACCTGTTTGCTCTCGGGGTTGGTACTCTGGTCGTTATTGGTTTTGTTATTTCACAGCTGCTTTAGCTCATGGTGAATCGTACGGCCTGAGTCACCGGAAAGAGACTCAGGTTACTGGTTCTATCAGCTACATTTCTTTCCGGTGACAGTCTGGTTCGCTCTACTATCCGTTTATTGAAGGCTTAATATCAACAATCTGAGTGCCATTCAGGCAGTCCAGTCCCCTGACCATAATCTTGCCCTCTGCAATAACCACAATGGTCAGCTTTGCCAGACCAATCGGGTTTGGTCGATGAGGCGAGCGCAATGCAAAGGTTCCCGGCAGCTTTTCGCCATCATGACGGAAATGCGGCTTTTCCTGCATAACGGTTCTGTCGGAATCGTGAAGCCAGTAAAGAATGTCGATACTCTCTCCCGGTTTCAAACCTCTGATGCCTGCCTTATATTGATCGTCAAGATGCAGCTCACACAAAGGGCCTGAAGTGTTATCAATATTGTTTGGGCATTCTGCCAGAGTGTTGTATGGGGTAGTAATTGTGCCAATACTAACGATATTCATTTTCTTTACCAGACAAAGAGTTGCTAACAGGAGTATTAAAAGGTTTGCTGCCAGTCAGACGTATACCAGTGTTTTGCATTCGACATGATGCTTTCCTGCCAGTTTTGTGATGGTATAGAAGCTGGTTCCTGGAGCAGTCGAGTTACATTGTCTGATAAAGACCTGCGCTGCGGAACAGGACAATATTCCCCAGGTGTTGCACTATCTTCCGATTCTGCTTCCGGCCATGGGAACAAACAGTCATAGACAGAAAGCAAAAAATATCGTTTGCAATCCCAGTTAAATTACCTTCCACTCTGAACGATTTTATTGGTCAAAGATGTACGCACATGCTTGAGGTAAAAAAGCTGCCGACTGGAACCCTTCTTGATATAGAGAATGTGAAAAAAACGGACGGGATAGAGTCCATTGAGCCGCACCGGCATCAGTATTTTGAAATCTTCTGGGTAATATCAGGGGAAGGAAGCCACAGCATAGATTTTATGAATTATCCGCTTTGTAGCGGATTGATCTATTTCATCACTCCGGGTCAGGTGCATCATGTTCATGACTTGCCTGATGGCCTGTATGCGATCTCCTTTTGCTCAAGTCTGATCAGTTCCGATTTTCGTAGCCAGAAAATACTGGAGCAAATTTTTTTCAACAACCGTTCCTATCATCCGTCTATCTCCGTCGACAGCCGTGGCAAACAGGCTCTGAAAAAGTTACTGGAAATTTTGAGTACAGAGTTGGGCAGCCCGGACTGTGATAATGAGCTGATCAATATGTTGTTCACAGGCTTTTTACGCTACCTGATGCGCTATCAGCCGGTAAGGGATGATATTCCAAAAGCCAACGACGAAAGAATGACCTTCCTTTTGTCATTAATAGACAGTCACTACACAGATAGGAGGAATGCGGATTTTTATGCCGACAAACTGTCGTTAGGCAGTAAGCGGGTGAACGAACTAAGCCAGAAATATTTCAGCAAAACGGTTACTCAGCTCATTCATGAAAAAATCCTGGTCGAAGCCAGACGACAGTTAGCTTTTACTACCAGGACGGTAAAAGCTATCTCCTATGATCTTGGTTATCAGGATGTAGCCTATTTCAGTCGTTTTTATAAGAAAGCCACTGGCGAATCACCCCAGGACTTCAGGCACAACTGGTTCAGGAGTTCTGGGTAAGCGACTATTGTTTAACGGGTGATGAGCCAGATGCGTTGATCTCGCATATTTCATAACCGCACTTCAGTGGTAGTCTGTACATCGGAGAGTTCATCTCAAGAATGTGGTATCAACCTGTTTGAAACGCCACCATTTTCTTCACTCTTCATTCATCTTCTGATTTTTCGGGCTTCAATGCTGCTGTTTTGTCATCCACACTTCCCGAATGTCGGGCCAGCCCCATTCCGTCATGGTGACATCCTGCAAAATATCCTGAAAATGGAGGCTCTGCCACTGATGGTAAAAAGGCATCAGCCAGCACTCGGAAATCATGGTAACTGCCAGATATTCCAGTTTTTTCAGGTAGTCGCTTAATGGTGTCGTCTGTCGTATAGCCAGTAACTGCTGTTTCAGCCAGTTATGGGCGTCTGTACTGATCATACTGTTGAGCAGCGGATCGGATAAAAACCATCGAAAGGCTGACGACGGTCGGTTGTCGTCCAGATTGGTGCTGCAAATAACCAGACTCTCTTTCAGGCTCGACACTTTATCCTTACATTGCAACGTCGCCAGAGAATAAGTGCGTATGGAACACTGGATGCCGGACTGATCTAGCAGCTGCTTGACAGAGGTTGCTGTTTTTCTGACGTCGTACTGGTCATAAACGGCAATGTCCAGCCGTTCAGGAAGAGGAACTTTTGTCGGTTGTGGTTTTCTGACTGGCCCCCAGAATGGCAGCAGGTTGAGCGCGATCTGTATACCAGTGCTGGTTTCAGGTGTTGCCAGCTGCAGAAGCTGTTCGGGGTGCAGGCAGGCGGTTAACCAGCGGCGCTGCTCCAGGCTTAATGGTTGGGGACTGTTCTGATTGAATAAAAGGTAGATACAGCCGTACTCCAGCTGTCTTTGTTCAGCACTGCCAGACACTGAATCAGTCTGATGGCTTTCCAGTGAGTACTGGCAGCGGGTAAAAGCAGTGCCGGTCAGCTCCATCAGCTCCCTGCCTTCATGAGGAACATTCCAGATAGTGACCTCATCGGGCAGCGCCCGGCAATGGTAGTAATCAGAAAAGGCTGCCAGCTGCAGCCGCTGATTGTGTTCGGTGACCTGAAAAGCCCCGCTTCCAGTGACCTGGCGCAGTGACGATTGTTGTATCTGTTCCGGTGGCTGAATGGCATATCGGGTATCGGCCAGCAGGCCGTGGAAACCAAAGTCTGGTGTATTCAGGGTAAATTCAAGACACAGGCTCTGTTTGGCGACTACGCTGTGGAGGTGTGCAAGTTCGGCCTGATAAAGAGGCAGAGCCTGAAGGTTTTCGAACAGACTGACCAGACAGTGAGCGTCAATTTTGTCGCCATTGTGAAAACTGAGGTTGGGCCTGAGATAAAACGTCCAGACACTGGCTGATTCGTTATGTTGCCAATGGTGCGCCAGCCCCGGAGAAATCGTGCCTTCCGGAGAACAGTACACCAGGTTGGCAAACACTTGTCGTAGAAAAAAGCGTTCGCTGTTGCGCTGTGGCAGATGTGGCAGAAGAGGGCCAAAGGCTCTGGGGTACGTCAGCTGCAGGTGTAACTGACCGGAACGGTTGCTGGCACCGGAGGTTTCCCTTAGCAGCTTACCGAAGACACTGTGATCATTATCCAGAAACTCCAGAGCCTGATTGTAATGGCTCTGTTCAATCAGTTTGTGGGCAACCCGTTGTTGCAGTTCGTCCACTGTGTAGTTCAGATGGAGTAACGAGCGTTGGTTGCGCCCAGCATTTGGTTGCCAGTAGAGCCACTGAAGTGTCTGCATTTCTCTGAGCAGGTTTCTTGCATGGCGTTTACTGGTGATGAAACAGCTGGCGACTTCGTCCAGACTGACCCGGCAATCCTGACCAGTCCCCAGCTTTGCCAGCCTTCGGTAGTATTGAAAGCGCTTTAATTCGACCAAAACAGGAACTCCTTAATCCATGTTTTTCCCTGTTTTTGCCTTTTTTGGGTCTTTCAGGGAAGTGTGAGTGGATTTTAGCGGAAATGAGGAAAAGTAAAACAAAGAATGAGCTGTTTTTTGCTTCCTTATATAGTCTGATAATGGCCACATCTTGAAGCAAAAGCCTGAATCAATAGCTGGAGCAATAGCGAGGAGCTGACAGATGTTGAAAACACTTAACTCTATCAAAAAGCGTTTTCCTGACCTTGGTGGTCAACCATTAGTGCATTTCTATCAGCAGGCTCTGGTCAATACCCGTTCAACTGTGCTGCAGGAACTGCTTAAGCAGTTGTTTGAAGTCAATCAGTGGGAATTGCCGGAACCGTTCCAGGAGAAAAAAGTCAGGGAAACCCTTGATGATGTTTAACGCTTTTATGGAAAAGCTATGTTTGTGGGAACACTATGAAAATTGAACATGTTGCCGTCTGGTCGCAGGATATAGAGCGTCTTAAAACCTTTTATGAACGGTATTTTTCAGCCCGTTCCAATGAAAAATACCATAACGCGAAGAAAGGATTTTCTTCTTACTTCCTCAGTTTTGATACCGGAGCTCGCCTGGAAATCATGGAAATGAAGGCGGTCCCGGGTTCGAAGGATGATCCGTACCAGCAGTTTACCGGTCTGATCCATCTGGCAATGTCTGTAGGGTCTGAAGCGGAGGTTGACCGTTTGACAGCAAAGCTGGCTGAAGAGGGCTACGAGGTACTGGACGGGCCAAGACGAACCGGTGATGGTTATTACGAGAGTGTGGTGTTTGACCCGGATAAGAACAGAATTGAGATAACGGCTTAATGGGTTGCGTCAGGTCAACCCCTTCCCCAGCGGTTTCCCTTATCTTGTGGGCATCATAACAACACTTTAGAACGAACCAGAGGTTTGCAGGGGAAGAAGTCACCAATGTTCGACAGCGTGTTCCTTCAGATTGGCCTTATTGTCGGGTTAGCGTCGCTGGGAGGCGTTCTGGCCCTTTATTTGAAACAACCATTGATCGTTGCATTTATTGTACTTGGGGTTGTGCTGGGACCTTCGGGTATTTCTCTGGTGGAAGCCAGCAGTGAAATCGAGCTGTTTGCCCGGCTGGGCATTTCGCTGTTGCTGTTTGTGGTCGGATTGAAACTGGATATCAAGGTTATCCGGACGGTAGGGCCAGTGGCGCTGGCGTCTGGCCTTGGGCAGGTCTTTTTTACTTCGGCGATCGGTTTCCTTATTGCCATTGCTCTGGGCATGCCAGTGGTTTCTGCGGTGTATGTTGCACTGGCCCTGACCTTTTCCAGCACCATTATTATTGTCAAAATCCTGTCCGACAAACGCGAAGTCAATACACTCCATGGACGCATTGCGGTCGGCTTTCTGATTGTTCAGGATATCGTGGTCGTGCTGGTGATGATCGGCCTGATGGCGGTGGGTCAGGCAACTGGCGAGATCAGTCTGGGGCAGGAAGCCGTCAATATTCTGCTGAAAGGCATTTTGATGCTGGTGGCTGTCGCGTTACTGATGCGATTTGTTCTGCCCGGTTCCCTGAAACATATTGCCCGTTCTTCTGAACTGCTGGTTCTTTTTTCTATTGGCTGGGCTGTGCTGGGCGCCTCTGTGGGGCATGCCCTTGGTTTCAGTAAAGAGGTCGGGGCGTTTCTGGCGGGTATCTCCATTGCCTCTACACCTTACCGGGAACAGATTGCCGCCCGGCTGGTGAGCCTGCGGGACTTCCTGCTGCTGTTTTTCTTTATTGAACTGGGTAGTGGCCTGGATATGAGCCTTTTATCCACCCAGGTACCTGCAGCGTTGCTGTTTTCAGCCTTTGTTTTGCTGGGCAACCCTTTGATTGTAATGACCATCATGGGCTTTATGGGCTATCGCAAACGAACCGGTTTTCTTGCGGGTTTGACGGTGGCACAGATTTCAGAGTTTTCCCTGATTCTTGCAGCACTGGGGTTAAGCCTTGGGCATATTTCTGAAAGTACCGTGGGGCTGATTACCCTGGTGGGTTTGATCACCATCAGCGTTTCAACTTACATGATGCTGTACTCACAACCGCTGTTTGAGCGACTGTCGCCGTATTTATCCCGGTTTGAGAAAACAGTCGCTAACCGGGAAACTGGCCACGATGAAGACGACGAACCTGTCGATATGATCATGATCGGCATAGGGCGTTTCGGGGCGGTGCTGGCAGAGAACCTTCAACAACAGGGCAAAAGGGTGCTGGCGATCGACTATGACCCGCGTACGGTCGAACAGTTCGCTCAGGCAGGCTTTTCCATGCATTACGGCGATATAGAAGACCCTGAGCTGATTGCCGGAACGTCACTGGATTCTGTCCAGTGTATTATCAGCACCATCAGGGATCGCTCCCTGAACAAGGCTCTGCTGGAGAACCTTAATGCCCTGGGGTATCAGGGGCGGACAGTTATCTGTGTGGACAGTACCGAAGATGTGCAACGCTTCCGGGATTACGGATCGGACTATGTATTAAGCCCTTATGCAGATTCTGCCCATCAGGCGGCTGATAAAATAATGGCACTTGAGGCCTGATTAAAAGTAGTCTTGTGGCTCCATAGGTATTTCGGAACTGGTTTATACAAGTCGGGTTATCAATTATTTTTAAATTGATAACCCTTAACTTCTACGACTTAATTAAGCGCCGCGAGCCTTACACATTGCTTTGTACTCATCTTCGAAGAAGAATTTCTCTTCACCGAAGGCTGGCTTCAGATCGTCCAGCCAGGTCGCTTCTTCGTCGTATTTAGCAAAGAACGGACGGTAGCACCAGTCCGGATTACGACCCTGCAGGAAGCGCAGAACGAACACTTTCTCGCCGTTAACTTCAGTGATGCCAGTGATCTCTACTTTACCAGGGCCCGCGCTCATGGATGGCCCACGAACAGTACGACCCAGGCCAGACATGCGGATGATGGCTGCCTGATAGATTTCGTACGCTTTGTACAGCGGGATTTCGAAGTAGTGCTTGGCACCGGTGTCACGGGCTACAAAGAAGTAGTAAGGAACGATGCCCATGGACAGCTGAGTCTGCCAGTTCTTCACCCATACATCCGGGTTGTCGTTGATGTGGCGGGTCAGGGGAGCCTGAGCGCGAATGTTGACGCCAGTGGCACGGATGCGTTTAACGGCTTCTTTACATACGTCAGTTTTCAGCTCCGCGTAGTGGTCGAAGTGGGCCATAAACGCCAGGTGCTTGCCGCCGTCTACCATTTTCTTGAACAGTTCCAGCAACTCTTGTGCATCGTCGTCAGCGGTAAAGCGGTATGGCCAGAAGGTCAGGGTCTTGGAGCCGATACGGATATTTTTGATGTGATCGAATTCTGGCTGCAGCAGAGGCTCCAGATATTCTTTTACCAGCTTGGTCTTCATAACCAGCGGATCACCACCGGTGAAGAGCAGGTCGGTAACTTCTTTGTGCTCTTTCAGGTAAGCGTGCATGGTGGACGCTTCGGTCGCTGCCATTTTCAGGTCGCTGTCACCAATGAACTGCGCCCAGCGGAAACAGAAAGTACAGTAGCTGTGGCAGGTCTGACCCTGGCTTGGGAAGTACAGCGCGGTTTCACGGTATTTGTGCTGCATGCCCTGAACCGGCTTGCCGTCAACCATAGGGGCATTCATTGCCAGCTGACCGGCAGGATGCGGGTTCATGCTCAGCTGAATTTCGTGGGCTGCTTTTTTGATGGTCTCGCGGCTTGCTTCTGCAGCGTGCAGCTCTGCCATCAGATCAAAATCGCCTGCTTTCAGCATTTCCTTTTGCGGGAACATCAGGCGGAAAACCGGATCGTTAGGGATATCGTTCCAGTCGATCAGTTCGTTCACAACATATTCGTTTACGCGGAAGGGCATAACACTTGCCACAACCTTGATCTCGAACTGCATGGCTTCAGGCAGCTGACGGAACTGCTCGATCATGTCAATGTTACGTTCGGTGTAAACGGTATACGGACGTGCTGCGTCGGTGTTGGAAGACGCAATTAACTGTTCAGCCTGAGTATAAGCGTTCAAATCAGCTCCTCTGTTTTTGTGTGAGGTATGAAGGGTGGCTGGATTTTTCCATAGTTGGAGCAAAACTGATATGCGATAAATCCATTATTGTAACTGGGGTTTTATTCGTATGAGGACGTATGTTTGAAGGTGTTAATTAGTGGATGTGTATAGTGTTTGTAGCGAATTCCGAGAGGGAGATTCTACTGGTCAGAGCCATCAGCCTGTTGAGAGCCATCAGCCTATTGAGAGTCAACTTTTTGGATGGGGCTCTCAGTGAATCATCAGAGACGATTCTGAAAGAGAGCATCACCCGTTGTGAAATCAGGCAGTTTTCAGCTGCTTGACTTTCTCTTTGCCGATTTTTTTAGTGTCTTCTTTTTCTGCCTCATCGCCTTTAGGCAGCAGTTCACCGGTTTTGTGCATGCGCTCCATGCGGCCGTTAATGGCTGCACCGGCCACCATTTCCATCACGTCGTAATAAATGTTGCCATTGATTTCGGCGTTGCGGGACAGTTCCAGACGATCGGACGCATAAACATCGCCGTTTACCAGACCGTCGATACGAACATCCGTTGCACGAATATTGCCGGTTACAGAGCTACCCTTTACCAGCTGCAACATGCCGCTGTCGGAGGTGATATTGCCCTTGATGGTCCCTTCAACATGAACATTGCCGCGAAAGCGAATATCACCTTCTATTTCTGTGCCACCGGAAATCAGGGTTGTGATATCGCTGTGATCATTGCCAGATGCTTTGGATTCGGAACTGTTTTTGCCCCACATGGACGAAGAAACCTATGTAGTTAATGTCAGTAAAACTACGCAAAAAGACGCAGAGGGATTGATACCATTCCGATTTCTAACGCAGGTTGAAAATCGGCAATGGCATCAGGCTGGCATTTTCAACGATCGTGGGCTTGACTGCAATTAGTAACAGCCTGAAGTCGTGTACTTTGACGAGACTCAGGCTGCTTAAGGGCAGAGCAGTCTGCTTTCTCCTTTTTTGCGAGGTTCTCGTATGCAGGAAACCAGTTTAGCTGATCCGGTTCTGATGCTGGCCGGTTTATTACTACTTGCTACCAGTTCGGCGATTCTTCTAAAGCGGATTAGATTTCCTTATACCATTGGCCTGGTCATTATCGGAATGATTCTTGCCAGCCTGGCACAATACTCCAATCAACTTGAACTGTTGCACCGGGTAGAGCTGTCTCACGACCTTATTATGTATGTGTTATTGCCAGTACTGATTTTTGGCGCTGCCCTGCACATTAAAATTCCGCATATGTTCCGGGAGATGAAAACGGTTATGACACTGGCAGTCCCCGGCGTGGTTCTGTCAATGCTGATTATAGGGTACCTGCTGAATGTCCTGACCCCCCTGACTCTGGCTGGAGCCATGTTGTTCGGGGCATTAATTTCAGCCACTGACCCGGTAGCGGTAATCGCGTTGTTCAAAGAGGTCGGGGCTCCTGACCGTATGTTAATGCTGATGGATGTGGAGAGCCTGTTTAATGATGCGACAGCCATTGTCGTCTTTGGCATTGTTCTTTCTGTCGTTCAGTCTGGCTCAGGCTTCACCGGCTGGATGCTGTTGGAAGGGATAGGGTCATTTATAGAAGTGTTTTTTGGTGGCATTCTGGTGGGCGGTGTCCTTGGCCTGAGTATGTGCTGGTTATTGAAGCTGGGTCGTGGCAGTCCTTTTGTACAGATTGCAAATTCAACGATTCTCGCTTACGGAAGCTTTATTATTGCGGATCATATCTTTGGCTTTTCCGGAGTGATGTCAACAATTGCAGCGGGGCTTGTGATTCGTTCTTCTATCGGTGAACTGCTTTCTAACCAGGTTCGGCAGTTAATTGAACCGTACTGGGACTTTATTGTCTTTATTGCCAACAGCCTGGTTTTTCTGCTGCTGGGATTCAAGGAAAGCCTGCTGATCAAGAGTCCTGAGCGGTTGCTGGATGCCTTCCCCTGGCTGCTTATCGCGATAGTGGTTGTATTACTCGCCCGTTTTTTGGTGGTCTACCTGTTGCTTCCTGCCTCTGATGTTTTTTTAAGAGGCAGGGAAGTCGATATGAAAGTGAAGGCTATTATATTCTGGGGCGGCCTCAGGGGTGTGGTACCCGTGGCCCTGATGGTGTCTATTCCTTCTGATATGGAATACCAGAACCTGATTATTGATATGACATTAGCGGTGATTCTGTTCTCTCTGCTGGTTCAGGGAACGACGGTTAACTGGTTGATGTGCAGGCTGAGAGTGAATCAGAAGTATCATATAGTCAGGGCTGCCATGAAAAAACTCGGCGGCTGAATATTACGAATTTCTTTGAATGACGAATAAAGTGAGGCTGAAAAACAGCCTCACGGTTTTTGCCTGCCTATTTTTGCAGGCAGAGCATGGGTTTAAGGAAACGGCCTGTATGGGACATATCCATATCTGCAACGGTTTCGGGCGTGCCTGTGGCAATGATTTCACCACCGCCATCGCCGCCTTCCGGCCCAAGATCCACAATCCAGTCTGCGGTTTTAATGACATCCAGATTGTGTTCTATCACGACAACCGTATTGCCGTGATCCCGCAGGCGGTGCAGAACATTAAGCAGCTGTTGTATATCGTGGAAGTGCAGGCCGGTCGTTGGTTCGTCCAGAATATACATGGTTTTGCCAGTATCCCGCTTGGACAGTTCTTTGGCCAGCTTGACCCGCTGGGCTTCACCGCCAGAAAGAGTTGTCGCATTCTGTCCCAGATGAATATACGACAGACCAACGTCCATCAGTGTCTGTAGTTTGCGGTTGATAGCGGGAATGGCTTCGAAAAATTCAAGCGCTTCTTCCACGGTCATATCCAGCACTTCATCAATGCCTTTACCCTTGTATTTAACGTCAAGGGTTTCACGGTTGTAACGCTTACCTTTGCAGACATCACAGGGAACGTAGATATCTGGCAGAAAATGCATCTCTACCTTGATCACACCATCACCCTGACAGGCTTCACAGCGTCCGCCTTTGACGTTGAAGCTGAAACGGCCAGGCTTATACCCCCGGGAGCGGGCTTCCTGAGTACCGGCAAACAGTTCACGAATAGCGGTGAAGATGCCTGTATAGGTGGCGGGGTTGGAGCGTGGTGTGCGGCCAATCGGGCTCTGGTCAATATCAATGCATTTGTCAAAATGACTCATGCCGGTGATTTTTTTGTACGACGCCGAGCTGAGGGTTGTCGCTTTATTCAGTTCAGTCGCACAAATCGGGTAAAGAGTGCTGTTGATCAGGGTTGATTTACCGGAGCCGGAAACACCGGTGACACAGATCATTAATCCGACAGGAATTTCCAGAGTGACGTTTTTGAGGTTGTTGCCGGAACAGCCGGAGAGTTTCAGCGTTTTCTTCTTGTCCCTTGGTGTTCGGTTTTCCGGAATCGCTATGGCTTTAGCCCCTGACAGGTACTGACCAGTCAAAGACTGTTCATTATCCATGACTTGTTGGGGAGAACCCTGGGCGATAATTTCTCCCCCGTGAATGCCCGCCCCCGGACCAATATCAATCACATGGTCTGCCATACGAATAGCATCTTCATCATGCTCTACGACAATGACCGTATTGCCAAGGTTACGCAGGCGGGTCAGGGTGCTAAGTAAGCGCTCATTATCTCGCTGATGCAGTCCAATGCTGGGTTCGTCAAGAATATACATAACACCTACCAGTCCGGCACCAATCTGGCTGGCAAGGCGGATACGCTGGGCTTCACCACCCGACAGGGTATCGGCGCTGCGATCCAGGGTCAGGTAGTTCAAACCAACGTTGACCAGAAAGCTTAAGCGCTCACAAATTTCCTTCAGGATTTTTTCAGCAATTTCCCCCCGGTTGCCCGGCAGTTTCAATTCATTGAAATACGTCAGTGCTCGTTCAACAGGCAGCTTAACCAGTTCTGGCAGAGTTTCTTCCTGCACAAAGACATTGCGGGATTCCAGACGCAGGCGCGACCCTTTACAGCCCGGACAGCTCTGGGTACTCAGGTATTTTGACAGCTCATCCCGCACAGCCTGTGACTCAGTATCCCGGAAGCGTCGTTCAAAGTTCGGAATAATGCCTTCAAAGCGATGACGTTTTTTATAGATATCGCCACGATCATTCACGTAACTGAAATCAATCTGGTCTTCACCGGAGCCGTACAGGATGGTTTCCTGCTGTTTGGCGGTCAGGTCATCAAAGGCCGTATCAATATTAAATCCGTAATGTTTTGCCAGAGACTTCAGCATGTGGAAGTAATAAACACTGCGTCTGTCCCAGCCCCGGATCGCACCTTCTGCCAGTGTTAACTCGGGGTGCTGGACAATACGATCCTGGTCGAAGAACTGTTTAACGCCCAGGCCATCACAGGTAGGGCAGGCCCCCGCCGGGTTGTTAAAGGAGAACATGCGGGGTTCCAGCTCATTGATGCTGTAACCACACTCCGGACAGGCAAAACGGGCGGAATAAACGACGTCGTCCTGCTCACCGTCCATATAGCTCACCGACACCAGTCCATCGGTCAGCTCCAGCGCGGTTTCAATGGACTCAGCCAGACGCAGTTGCAGATCGTCGCGTACCTTGAAACGGTCAACCACCACTTCAATGGTGTGCTTCTTTTTCTTGTCCAGAGCCGGAGGGTTATCCAGATCGGTGACAATGCCATTGATACGGGCGCGGATAAAACCCTGAGTTTTCAGCTCATTGAATACATGCAGGTGCTCACCTTTTCGATCCCTGACCACCGGAGCCAGAAGCATCAGCTTAGTACCTTCCGGTATCGCAAGAATCTGGTCGACCATCTGGCTGACCGTCTGGGCTTCCAGAGGCTGGTGGTGTTTTGGGCAGCGAGGAATACCGGTGCGGGCGAAGAGAAGGCGCAGGTAGTCGTATATTTCGGTAATGGTACCCACTGTTGAGCGTGGATTGTGACTGGTGGACTTTTGTTCGATGGAAATGGCCGGTGACAGACCTTCTATATGGTCGACATCCGGCTTTTCCATCATTGACAGAAACTGGCGGGCATAGGCTGACAGGGATTCAACGTAACGGCGCTGGCCTTCAGCGTACAGGGTATCAAACGCCAGTGAAGACTTGCCTGAGCCGGACAGACCCGTTATCACGATCAGGCTGTCTCTTGGCATTTCCAGATCAATGTTCTTCAGGTTATGCGTTCTTGCGCCCTGTACCGTAATTTTGTCCACTGCCTGCTCCTCTGCGTGGGCATTAAACCAACAGAGGAGTATAAAACAAACATTGCGTTAAACAGTATTGAATTTTATCGAGTCAGGTCTGTCGATATTTATAGAGGTTGCGACGGATCGATGTATTTGGTTTTAGCGAACTTCAGAGATTGATAACCGTTTGGCCAGGGGGCATCAATGACCCAGTAATACCCCCAGTTTCCTGATAGTTTGGAATACTGGGTAACAATGAAAAATTCATGGCTGGTTTTATGAAGGTGTGAAATGCCAGGAACGGGAAAATCGTAATAGTACTGGTGATCAGCACTTTCCAGAGGGTGTTGCATTTTCGACAGTTCCGGAGCGTGATGGCAGATATGCAGTTCTTTCTTCTCCCCTGAAGGCAGATTGTTCAGTTCCGGGAATGACGGCGATAATCGTTGCCAGTTTTGTTCACTTCTGGTTATGGCGGAATTTACACTGGAAGGGCTGCCATCCTGTTTAACGTAAGAAACCGGAGTGGCGACAAGAGCCAGCTTTTTTGTGTTGACGTTGTAAACCAGCTTGGGCAGTAAAAGAGTATCGAGTTGGTCTGCTTTTACTCCCAGCGCCTGATGAGGGAAGGTCATTGTATGGTCATTGAACCATTTCCGGCACTGTCTGTTAAGGTCATTCAGGTCAATCGACGTGCCTTTGGTTTTTATAATTGGTGAGCAGACGGCACGTTCTACAAATTGCATAACGGTTCGCTCATGACGTGTCGGACTAATGTACTGACCGCGGATAATCTTAGGAGTGAGTACTACTTCAGAGCCACCGTGTTTATGACTGTTGGTGGTATCAACCTCATAGGTGATTTTCGGGAGCAGGGTCATGCTCTCTTCAAAGCTATTGCCATAACCGGGGCTGTATTGTACCAGGAGGTATATTCCTGCAATTGCAAAGGTAAGTACTGCAGGAATAATAAGGTTTTTATTGGCCTGTGCCTGTTGAGTGGGAGTCACTGTGACCAGACAGAGCAGAATAATGAGCAGGCTTTTTCTGAACTGAAAAAAAGGCGCTGTTTTTGGGTACGTCATAAATACTTATTCCCTTCTGTTTTGATATTAACCAAGGAGAAAAGTAGTTGAGGCAGAGGGAAGTGTTGGAAAAAATTGCTCTACAGGAGTAGTGAATGTACCTGCATGGCATCGATTATTTTGCTATTTGTGAACTTGTTTCCGGTATTTCCTGATAAACTTGGCGTTACTGGAAAATAGTTATAAGAAGTCAGTAATGTCTGGTCAGGAAATCAAAGCATCTCTCTCTTTGTCTCTGGTATTTATGTTCCGCATGTTCGGACTGTTTATGGTACTGCCTGTGATGGCGCTGTATGCCGATCAGCTCGAAGGTGCGACGCCCTTGCTGGTGGGGCTGGCGATTGGGGCTTATGGCTTCAGTCAGGCATTATTGCAGATACCGTTTGGCTGGCTGTCGGACCGGGTGGGACGTAAAAAAGTCATTATTGCCGGTTTGTTACTGTTTGTGGCGGGGAGCCTGGTGGCTGCTTATGCCGAGTCGATTCAGGGGGTGATTCTGGGGCGGGTTCTGCAGGGTTGTGGCGCCATCGCCGGGGCGGTCACTGCGCTGCTGGCAGACCTGACCCGAGAACAGTACCGTACCCGTTCCATGGCGATTTTTGGCATGGGAATCGGTTTGTCCTTTTGTCTCGCCATGATGCTGGGGCCTGCTATTGCTGCGAGCTGGGGGTTGTCAGGTTTGTTTCTCAGTAATGTCTGGCTGGCCGGTGCAGGCATTTTGATTGTGTTGCTGATCGTACCTTCAGCGGCGACACGACGGCAGGATCTGAATTCATTCGTCAGTAAAAAAAGCGTCTGGCAAGTTCTGCATAACGTTGAATTGCTGCGTTTGATGTTTGGTATTTTTACCCTGCATTTCATCGTCATGGGGCTATTTGTGTTTCTGCCCCGTGAACTCGAAAGCACCATGAACATCCCCCGTGCATCACATGGCTGGGTGTATCTGGTGGGGTTGCTGGGTTCTTTTCTGGTGATTATTCCCTTCATTATCTACAGCGAAAAGCAACGGCGGTTAAAGCAGTGTTTTGTAGCGGCGGTTACGCTGCTGTTAGTGTCGATGGTGTTTATGGCGCAGGCAGGGGAACATCGCTGGTTGCTGATTTCCGGATTACTGGTATTCTTCGCCGGTTTTAATTTTCTGGAAGCATCCCTGCCTTCACTGGCCAGCAAGTTGTCACCCGCAGGCACCCGTGGTACGACCATGGGGCTGTACTCAACCTGCCAGTTTGCCGGGGCAGCCCTTGGTGGGGTTCTGTCGGGTCTGGGTTATGAGTATCTGGGACTGAACGGGGTGTTGATGGTCTGTGCAATTCCCACTGCACTCTGGTGGCTATTGTCTGTTACCATGAAGCATCCCCCCTACGTCAGCAGTATGGTGATGGCACTGAATCCTGCCAATGGTCAGGATGCCGGTTCAATGAGCCGGACGCTTGCTGTTATCCCCGGGGTTGAAGAAGTCACGGTTCTGGGCAGGGAACGAACTGCCTATTTAAAAGTGAACCGCAGGACACTCGATATGTCAGCGCTGCGACAGTATGGAGAGTGTTGACAAAAACCGGCACCTGCTGACACATTGATGAAACCGCCATGAGTAAATGTTGTCTACTGATACAGCCATGAGCGGCTTTTGGTAGGTTGCTTTCGATAGAAAGCACAATGTTTACCGGATATATAATATTGGAGAATTTAGATGGCACGTGGTGTTAACAAGGTCATTCTGATCGGTAATCTGGGCGGCGATCCGGATGTCCGGTTTACCCCTAATGGCAGTGCGGTAGCCAATCTTAACGTGGCTACCAGCGAATCCTGGACGGACAAAAATACCGGTCAGCGTCAGGATCGCACCGAATGGCACCGTGTTGTGGTGTTCGGCAAGCTGGCTGAGATTTGTCAACAGTATCTGCGCAAGGGTTCCAAGGTTTACCTCGAAGGTAAATTGCAAACCCGTAAATGGCAGGACCAGCAGGGTCAGGATCGTTACACCACAGAAGTGGTGGTAGACGGTTTCAGTGGGCAGATGCAAATGCTGGACGGCCGTCAGGACGGCGGCATGGGTGCTGCACCAAACCAGATGGGTGGTGGCTACCAGCAGCCTCAGGCGGCTCCTCAGCAACAGGCACCACAGCAGCGTCCACCGCAGCAGCAATATGCGGCTCCGCAGCAACAGGCTCAGCCACAGGCGCAGCAGCGTCCGACTCCAGCGCCTCAGCAGGCAGCACCACAACAGCAGGCAGCTCCTCAGCCAGCGGCTGCAGCTGGGTTTGATGATTTTGACGATGATATTCCGTTCTAGACCAAGACAAATTTAAAAATGTAGAAAACTTGATAGAAAAGCCGCTTTATAGCGGCTTTTCTAGTCGGCTATGCCCCATGAAGTTCTTCGCAGAGCTATTGCATCAATCCCAAACGCCAGAGTAGCGCAGCATACTCAGCTGATAGTTCAAAACCCCGCTGAGCCTGAAGGATTAAAATGAGCTCGAATCAAGTCATTCAGATCACTGTTCAGGAGCGAGCCCCCGTTTTGCTGAGAGGCGGCGGCAGGCAGCCGGGAGCGAAAGTCCTCATGGACAAACTGGAAGTGATAATCCCCCTCGTGAATGTCAGCATGTGACACAATAAGGTAGTTCGACGCTTGCCGCCAGGGACGAACAATCAGGCAGATATAAAAATTCGGGCCTGAATCCGAACCCCGGGTTGAAATGATGTGAACCCTGTAGGCTGCTTGTTCTCCCGGCACCCTTTCGAGCGTTATTTCCACTGGCGTTGGTTGCTCGTAAAAGCCGGATACAACAATGCGTTCCTGCCAGGTTAACACTGAACGCGACTGTGACCCTGAACCACGAATAACTTTCAACGGAATGCTCTGCTTATATTCAGCGTTGATCTTATTGAGCGAGCAACAGCGAGGCGAGCATGGACAGCCACCATGGGGGGGCTTATACCAGGCTTTAGTAGTGGCAGGACCTGACTCCAGTTCACGAATATGACTCATCAGCCACTGTTGCGCTTCAGGTTCTCCGAGTGAAAGCCTGAGAACCACTGTTTCCGGTAGAATCTCGACAGCATCAGAACTGCCTGCCGGAGTATGAGCCAGATTGATTAATTCAAATTCATCTCGTAATCGGTTATGGAAATGGTTAAAGCAAGAAATCGACCGACGTCCCCATATGTCATACCATGGGCCCGAACGTTCTTTACTTGAACGTTTACTTGAACTAAAGCACCAAAGATCAAAAATGAGCTCTCCCAAATCCCTTGCCGCCATGTGTCTGTAGGTATACCGAATTAAACTCTCAGCATTTGAAAAGTTAAAAAAAGTGCACGCCATGTTTTCCCTATGGTGGTATGCCTCCTGACCATCATGCCAGTAGGCGCTTCTGTTGATACGGACTTCAGTGTTCCGTATGAACACAAATTGTTTCTTTGTGTCTTCAAAAAATGGAAGAGTGGCCTCGAAGTGTTCCTTGTAGCTTCCACTGGCAAGGATTACCTCGTTATGCGTGTCGTTATGCGTGCGAAGGGTCCATTGATAAAGCGCGTCAGGAAGCCCTGCACAGGTACTGGTCGCCAATGAACCAACAAAAAGAGTGATTAGAATAAGCCTGACGAATGGTAGAAACGACATGTCAGCAGTCATCTTTTTTTGATAGTGCGCTTCAGAGTAGTCAAAAAGTGACGGTTAGCCTCTAAAATGCTCGTCATGCCGTTTTATTCGAGTCACTTCGTACCTCCGTAAGCCACTGGCTCCAGCTGGCATCACCAATGAATCAGTCGCTCCCCGGACGAGCCTTAACTATCTTGTGAAAGTTGCCACGACTGCGTGTGTTCATCTGTTTTGATCTTCAGGAGTACTCCATGAATCTGTATGTAATGCTTAACCTCGGCATAATGTTAGTGATGATTTATTGTCTGTACCGCCTGCAAAGCCAGCATATGAAGTTTACTCGTCGTGTCTTTATAGCACTGGGACTGGGTGCGGCGTATGGCCTGATATTGCACCTTATTTACGGCCCGGGTTCGCAGACGGTAATGTCGTCTGTCGAGTACATTGATATTATTGGCCGTGGTTATGTCCAGCTGTTGCGAATGATCGTGACTCCTCTGGTGATGGTGTCGATCATTACCGCTATTCTGAAGCTCAAAGGCGCCCAGTCACTGGGTAAAATCAGCAGTATAAACCTTGGGGTTCTGCTGTTAACAGTGGCCATTGCCGGTTTGATTGGGGTTGCCGTTTCACTATTATTTGGCCTGTCAGCAGAAGGGTTGACAGCGGGTACCCGAGAACTGGCCCGTGCTGAAGTGCTGACTCATCGCCTGGGTACTACAGAACAACTGTCCGTTGCTTCCCTGTTGATTGATATGATTCCCGCTAACCCGTTTCAGGATATGGCCGGTCTGCGCCCGACCTCTATTATCTCTGTGGTTATTTTCTCAGCCTTTATTGGACTGGCAGGCCTTGGTATTCATAAGACAAAACCGAAACAGGGTGAACGATTCGACAAAGCGATGGCTGTCGTACACTCCATTGTGATGCATGTGGTGACGGTCGTACTGCAACTGGCGCCTTATGGCATTCTGGCATTGATGACAAAGGTGTTAGCGACCAGCAATTTTGAAGACATTCTGAATCTGGTCAATTTTGTCCTGGCTTCTTACATCGCT
This sequence comes from Endozoicomonas sp. NE40, assembly GCF_040549045.1. NCBI lineage: Bacteria > Pseudomonadati > Pseudomonadota > Gammaproteobacteria > Oceanospirillales > Endozoicomonadaceae > Endozoicomonas > Endozoicomonas lisbonensis. The sequence continues at coordinate 3,276,924 of NZ_JBEWTB010000002.1, forward strand.
ATTCTGTTGATGTTTGTGGTGCATTTACTGCTGGTGGGCCTGATGGGTGGAAACCCTCTGACCTTTTTGAAGAAAGTGATTCCTGTCCTGACCTTTGCGTTTACTTCACGCAGTAGTGCAGGCAGTATTCCACTCACCATTCAGACCCAGACTCAAAGCCTGGGAGTGCCGGAAGGCATTGCCAATTTTGCAGCATCCTTTGGTGCCACCATTGGTCAGAACGGTTGTGCGGGCATTTACCCCGCCATGCTGGCGGTGATGATTGCACCGACAGTTGGGATCAATCCGATGGACATCACCTTTATCTTTACTCTCATTGCTACCATTGTCGTCGGTTCATTCGGCGTTGCGGGTGTCGGTGGCGGAGCCACTTTTGCGGCACTGATTGTACTGTCTTCCCTTAACCTGCCGGTGGCCCTGGCGGGTTTGCTGATTTCTATCGAGCCACTGATTGATATGGGGCGCACTGCACTGAATGTGAATGGTGCTATTACTTCAGGATTTGTCACCAGTCGTTTATTGGGTGACGCGGATATGGACATCTATAACTCATCTCAGGAGCTGGAAAGGGTATCCTGATACGAATATCGTCATTATTGGAGCAGAAGCGGCTGGCATGCGACCACGGCTAACAAACTGGGGCGGATGCTGGGTGAAAACCTGATGGGTGCGGAGAAAACATTTTGGGGAACCCTTGGGTCTGCGGCGGTTAAGGTGCTGGATATTGAAGCAGGTCGTACCGGTATTTCCGAGGCAGACGCTAAAGCGGCCGGTATGGATTACAAGACCGTTGTTATTAACGACAAAAGCCATACCAACTATTATCCGGATCAGTCAGATATCCGTGTCAAACTGATCTATGAGCGTGGGAGTAAAAAAATTCTGGGTGGGCAACTGGTTGGCAGGCGTGGTGCTGTACTGCGTGTCGACACACTGGCGGCAGCTGTTTATTCCGGAATGACCACCGAAGAACTGGGCATGCTGGATCTCTGTTATGCTCCGCCGTTTGCCCGCACCTGGGATGCGCTGAATGTGGCGGGGAATGTTGCTAAATAGCGATCCCGGTCAGTCATTGACAGTTATCAATAGCTGACTGGATTCAGGTTGCTGGCAATAGCCTGAAGCAGGCAGAATACGCTTGTGTCATACAAGTCACCTGCTGAATAACAATCTGAATAACAATGTCTAAAGTTACACTGGAACAGTGGCGTATGCTTCACGCTGTTGTTGAAAATGGAGGTTTTGCCCAGGCTTCCAGCGCCCTGCATAAAAGTCAGTCGACGATCAGCTATGCCGTCAATAAGCTACAGGATCAGCTGGGTGTGCGGATTCTTGAAGTGCGTGGGCGCAAGGCAGAACTGACAGAGGCGGGCCGGGTCATGCTGCGCCGTTCTCAGGTTTTACTGAAGGAATCTGATGCCCTGGAAAAAATTGCAGGCAGTCTGTCTATGGGATGGGAAGGCGAGCTGACGCTGGCGGTTGAGGTGTTATTTCCCTATACGATCCTGATGGATATTCTGGAAGATTTTTCGCAGGTATCACGCAGCACCCGTCTGGAGTTGGTGGAATCGGTGTTGTCAGGAACCACTGAACGGGTGGTTTCTGGTCAGGCTGATCTGGTGATTACCGGCGTGCTGCCTTCCGGCTTTCTGGGTGAGAAACTGCTTTCTATAAGGTTTTTGCCTGTTGCCCGTTTTGATCATTCCCTGCTTCAATCTGGCAGAACCATTACTGAAAAGGACTTAAAACAACAGCGACAGATTGTTGTTCGCGATTCCGGAATTAAACGCAGTAGCAGTGCTGGCTGGCTGGGTACTGAAGAACGCTGGACTGTTAGTAATATGACGACAGTGGTTCGGTTACTGGAGCAGGGGCTGGGTTTTGCCTGGCTGCCCGAACACTATATTGAAGCTCAGCTGGAAGCTGGAACCATTAAAGTATTGCCAATGGATTCAAAAGGATTAAGGGTAGTGCCTCTGTATATGGTATTTCCTGATGATGACAACACCGGTCCTGCCACTCAGGCGCTGGCAGAAATTGTCAGAAAACATTGTCGTCAATTTGATAGGTCGTCAATTTGAGGAAGAGGTTAATCATGGATCGTAAGGCACTGAGATCAGCGTTAAGAGATCGTCGTCGAGCGTTATCGGAGCTTCAGCAGGAACAGGCAGCGGCTGGCGTGCTGCAACAGTTAAAACAGTTACCTGAATTCAGCAGAAGCCGGAAGCTTGCTGTGTATCTTGCCAATGACGGCGAAATCAGTCCTGAATGCATTGTTCGACATGCCTGGGCTGAAGGCAAAAGCTGTTATCTGCCAGTACTGAATAATAACGATAAGACGAAAATGCATTTTCAGCGATATACCCCGGAGACGGTTCTTTTGCCTAATCGTTTTAATATTCCGGAACCCGTACTGGATTTGTCGTTGTGTATTCCGGCCACTGAACTGGATCTGGTATTGATGCCTCTTACCGGTTTTGATGAGTCTGGTGGGCGCCTGGGAATGGGCGGAGGCTTTTACGACCGAACCTTTGCCTTTGTCAAAACGGCCGACAAGCCGGTTTTAGTCGGGCTGGCTCATGAATGTCAGAAAGTCGAGTCGATTCCAGTGGCAGAATGGGATGTATTGATGTCATGGGTGGTCACAGGGGACAAAGCCTATAAGACGTCGAAGAAGTTGCCGGACGATAAGCGGGGAGCAACGCGGAGATTTTAAAGTGTCAGTAATACATGGCAGCTTGTTTGATGGCATCGTCCAGTTTCATGATCCTGATAATCAGGCAAATACTGCTGTAATTGTCATCGACGAAAATGATGACCCGTGTATCTCTGAAACATTTAGAAATTGTGTAGCCAGACAGAAAAGCCAGCAGGATGTGCTACGTTTCTGTAATGATTTAGGGTGCCTGATCATTGTTGTATATGCACATAGAGTGCTCAGAGCCAGACATATCTTTAGCATTATTGGAAGACCTGATTTTTCATGTGTAAAAGAGTCTGATGGCGTGCTTGCTTTAGGCACTACCCCACCTCTGATGGGCTATCTGGAACGCAATAAAATAACCAGCCTTGTATTAATGGGGTCGTATACTCGCTTCTGTGTTAAAGAGTCATTGATAGGCGGTTGGGAAGAGGATCAGTACTATGCAGGTTTACTGAACAGAAAAATGACGGTGCTTTCGTCTCCGGCATTGTTAGGTCCCTACTTGCCTGAAGCCTATGTGTTGAAGCCTATGTGTTGAAGCCAAAATTCAGATCATCAGCGACTTCGTTTGAACTCTTAAAGCCTTTCGCTAACCGAAGTTTGAACTGGCCTGTCTTTACTTTGCATCCAGGAATGAGGTTCTATACAACAATCAGATAATATCCACTCTGTTGCCATCCCTGCACATAAGCATGCCGTTCCCTGGCAGCCTTGCATATCAATGCCTAAATCAGTGAAGCAGTTGCAGCGGTGGTCGCTACAGCCAGAACAAACACTGTCAGCAATACAGAGATAGGGTCGCGGGTTTTTCTTACCATTATTGTTCTCTCCGGTTTTTGTCAGGCAACTCCTATGTGAATAGTGAATGTAGCCCGATAGTCAGCAAAGGATAGTCAGCAACGATCAGCGGCAGGCAAAATATGATTTTGTCCGTGCTTTTTTGTTGCTTTACATTAAATTTTCAGTGAATTTGTCATAAAACAGAAACCTCTGCAAGTAAGCACCCTGTGTCGTGCAAAACTAATTGACTTAATTGTGAGTTCAGTCAATTTTTAAAGCATAATCCTGAAAAGAAAATGGGCAGATATTCACAAAGGTCTCTGTTTTATCAGGTTTTCTCGCAGACACCATTAGTCTGCGAGGATCGCTCATATCAGTTGCTAAGACTTTGACGAAGTGCCGCAAGGGCATTGTTGCCGGTCAGTTTTTTCTGTTCTTCAGTGGCTTTTTCACCAAACCCTGAATAAGTCAGGTCTTCCTGGGGCAGTTCATCAAGGAAGCGGCTGGGGGTTGTATCAATGACCTCGCCGAACTGCTTGCGCTGCCCTGCCAGGGTCATGGTCAGTGATTTTCTGGCGCGGGTAATGCCAACGTAAGTCAGACGACGTTCTTCCTCGATATTGTCTTCTTCAATACTGGTTCGGTGTGGCAGCAGGTCTTCTTCCATGCCCATCATAAAGACATGGGGGTATTCAAGACCTTTGGAGGCGTGCAGGGTGAGCAGTTGCACACGGTCTGCGTCGTCTTCTTCTTCCTGGCGCTCCATCATATCCCGAAGAATCAGGCGACTGATGGCGTCTTCCAGGGTAGCGTCTTCATCACCCCGCTCAAGAGATTGCTGCAAAGAGTCGATCAGGAACCAGACATTGGCCATACGCTTCTCGGCACCGGTCGGGGTCGCTGTTGTCTGCATCAGCCAGTTTTCATAGCCACAGTCATCGATCATTTCCCGAACGGCTTTAAGTGGATCTTCCTCTGTCTGTGACAGTCTCGAAATAGTATCCATCCACTCAGTGAAGTCCCTGAGTTTTTTCACATACTTGGGTGAAAGCGCTTCCTGCAAACCCATTTCCTGACAGGCCGCGTACATGCTTAACTGGTGTTCACTGGCATAATTACCCAGTTTTTCCAGCGTTGATGGGCCAATCTCACGGCGGGGAACATTGACGATGCGCAGGAAGGCGTTGTCATCGTCCTGATTCACCAGAAGGCGCAGGTAAGCCATGATGTCCTTGACTTCTGCCCGGGAGAAAAACGACGTGCCGCCATTAATATGGTAAGGAATCTGGTGCTGTTGCAGTTTCATTTCCAGCAGGCGGGACTGAAAGTTACCCCGGTACAGCACCGCATAGTCACGATAGTGGGTATCGTGCCTGAGCTTCTGGGTAAGGATCTCTGTGGCAATGCGTTCGCACTCGGCATCGTCACTTTTACAGCGGATCACCCGGATAATGTCGCCCATACCGAGTTCACTCCACAGGGTTTTGTCAAACACGTGTGGGTTGTTGGCTATCAGGGTGTTGGCGGCTTTAAGAATACGGCTGGTGGACCGGTAATTCTGTTCCAGCTTGATGACTCTCAGGCTTGGGTAGTCATCTTTCAAGAGCGCCAGATTTTCCGGACGGGCGCCCCGCCAGGCGTAGATTGACTGGTCATCGTCGCCTACTACGGTGAGCTTGCCACGAGTGCCAACCAGCTTGCTGATCAGTTCATACTGGGCTCCGTTGGTATCCTGATATTCGTCCACCAGAACGTAGTGTACTTTGTTCTGCCAGCGCTCAAGAATCTCCGGATGATGTCGGAACAGCATAACGGGCTGCAGAATCAGGTCATCGAAATCAACGGCGTTGTAGGCTTTGAGGGTTCGGTTGTAGTGTTCATAAACCCGCGCTGCCAGTTGTTCATGGGGCTGCCGGGCGGTTTGCATCGCTTCTGCTGGCAGTACCAGATCGTTTTTCCAGTTGGAAATCGTGTGCTGCACACTGTCGACACTGTCTTCATCGGCACCCATTTCCCGCTGCATCAGTTCGCCAATCAGTGCGTGGGCATCCTGGGCATCAAAAATGGAAAAGCCGGGTTTGTACCCCAGCGCCCTGTATTCACGACGAATCAGGTTCAGTCCCAGGTTGTGGAAGGTTGAAACAGTCAGGCCGTGTGATTTGCGTCCCTGAACCAGTTTTCCAACACGCTCTTTCATCTCCCGTGCCGCCTTGTTGGTAAAGGTGACGGCGATAATATTACGGGCATTGAGGCCACAGGTCTGGATCAGGTAGGCAATTTTGGTGGTAATAACACTGGTTTTACCACTGCCTGCGCCTGCCAGAACCAGTAAGGGGGTATCAATGTATTTGACGGCTTCGGCTTGTCGGTCGTTAAGTTTATGCACTGGCGGAACAATTAATGTGGGTGAAATGATCGATTATACCAGTTATATCGCAGGTAGATGGCATTCAGAACACCCCTGATATTAATTCAGAAGCAGCATGAAGTTTTTTCTTAACCTTGTTACTTTTTCCTTGTTACTCGCAATCCAGCCCAAAGCTTTTCCAAAATCACCCAGATCGTTTAGCCAGCAAGATAACTGGCCTGATCTGTCGGGGTTGATCAGCGCCTTTAATTTATCTGAATTGTTGATACTCATGCTATAAGCAACCTGGAGCAGCCTGGCATCATCCAGATGGGCAATCAGGGTTTTCCAGTCCGGTGCGACGATCATGGTTCCATCTAAATTGGCATCTTCCCTGTCGTCGTCGCCATGAAAGTGGAAAGCACTGCCGTCGACTAATTTACCAAGCATTACGCAAAAAAAGTGTCCGTAAGTACGTCCATCAGGCAGTTCGTAGACATCGGCTGTAGGCAGGGAGTAGCCAATAAGCTTTTTGATTTCACGGCAGTCTGTTGAGTAGAGCTTTCCATCCTGAATAGTGCCAATAACATCATTACCTGCGTAACCTCTGGCGAACTCATGATAGGCATCGTGACGGTAGCGAATTGAGCGTTCAGGAATGGATGGCGAAAGTAAATTATCCGGTTCTAAAATCATTTCATAACATTCCCGTTCGATTTCCCGGAAACGGTATTCATCAGGAACTGTGGTTGGAAATGGCAGCGACCTGGAGATTAAGGCAGAGGGGTTCCATTCAGGCTCATCAGCATGACTGTAGTAATCAGTGCCGTATGAGGGCTGTGGGCTGACCGGAATAGCTTTTTCAGGTTCCTGAGTTGTCACTTTTCTATGGCCAAATGATGAATCCTGACTCTCAGTATCTGACTCTTGATGATCGCCTTCCAGGGTGGGAGGCGTTGCGAAGTGACGGTCAATCATAATAATTACGCTTCCGTATAACAGCTGGGAAAGCCCCACAATCTCATGGTTTTCGAGGACGACTGGTGATTTTTGCTCCTTCTCTTAAGACAATAGCCCTGCTGTCTGGTTCCTTTCTATGGCTACTTTTATAACTAATTTTTTATCGCTTCTTGTTATATGCCTTCTCCTGACGGGGCTGGTGTACGTGACTTTACCTCCATCAATCTGATTTTCTGCTAAAACTGATTCGTACTTTGTACCCGAGGTTGTTATGAAAATCAGAGCGTTTACTGCTATTTCTGGTGCGTTGGTTTCTCTGTCCCTGGCTGCGCCTTCTGCAGAAGCCTTTCCCATTCCCGGCAGCTATGCCCCTTTGTTTGAAGCTCCTGCGGTGGTGCCGCAAAAGGGTAACCCTGCTGGCAAGCTGGTGGAAAAGTTCAGCCTCTCCAGCTTAATTGGCAAGAGTCGGATTATGTTGCTGACCTATCCGAAAAACTGCACCTTTATCTGCCCCACTGAACTGATTGCCCTGAAAAACCGTATTGATGACTTTCACGAGCTAGGTTACGAGGTGCTGGTGCTGTCTACGGATGAAGCCTACCTGGATAAAGATAAAGAGGCTTCACATCAGGCGTGGCGCATGAAGTCGGACAAGCCGGCGGCAGGTGACAGGAATACGCCGATTGGTATTGGCGACGCGGACTTCATCATGGTGTCTGATGCCGATCATAAGATTATTCGAAACTATGGTGTCGAAGGCGAGGACGGACTGGCACTGCGGGCTACATTCTTTATCGACAAACAGGGTAAGGTTCAGATTTCAGAAGTGCAGATGAACAGCATAGGGCGGGATGTCGACGAGCTTTACCGGAAAGCGGCGGCACTGAAATTTGTAGAAGAAAACGAAGGAATGCTGGTGCCACAGGGCTGGCAACCCGGTGATGCAGGTATGGAACGCAGTCACAAAGGCGTTCGGAAACAGATTAAGAAGCAAAATTAACGCCCCTGTCCGGGCTGTTGAGTGACATTCAATAGCCCTTGCCTTCCTGCTTTGTTAATCTTGCAGGCCATAGAAAAATCAATAACTTAACCAAACCCAAGGAGGGTGGGAAGTTGGCTGTACACTCCAGACAACCGGGATTTCTTCATGCGTTGCTGACCTTTGGTCTTATTGTTATTACGATTGGCATTGGTCTTTTTATATTACAGACCAGCCTGCACAGTCTTATGCTGTTGTGCCTGCTAATCGCAGGCGTGAGCGCCCGGGGGTTGGGCGCAGATTATCACACCATAAAAAATGCCATGAATGATGGTATCCACAGTGCATTATCTGCCATTTATATTTTCATTCTGATCGGTGTCATTATTGCTGCCTTTATTGAGAGCGGCACGCTGGCTACCCTGCTTTATTACGGTATTCGTCTGATTGAGCCTGCCATCTTTCTACCGGCAGGGCTGTTGTTTTGCACTATCATGTCTCTGGCGACTGGTACCAGCTGGGGAACTGTTGGCACGGCAGGTGTAGTGTTGATGAGCATTGGTGAGTCCATGGGCTTTCCGGTTGCGGTTGTGGCAGGCATGGTCATTTCCGGTGCCAGTTTTGGTGATAAGATGTCGCCGGTTTCAGACACCACGAACCTCTCAGCTATGACATCCAGAACCGATCTGTATGCTCATATAAAAAGCATGAGTTATACGAGTGGACCTGTCTATTTAATCGTGCTGGCACTGTTTACGTTTTATGGGTTGAACTACAGCGACAGTGTATTGCCTGCTGAACACCTGAACTCTTTATCCGACGGTCTGCGTTCAACGTTCAATATCAGCCTGTGGGCCTTATTGCCATTGTTAGCCATGCTGGTACTTAGTACACGTCGAGTGTCTGCTGAACTGGCCATGGCTGCATCTGCCCTGGTGGCGGTTCTGCTGGCCCTGGTTCTGCAGGGGCAGGAATTTGGCGTGGTTCTTAACAGTTTGTTCTATGGCGGCAGTATCCGTTCCGAAGTGGCGGAGCTGGATTCACTGCTGGGGCGCGGTGGTATCTCATCCATGATGTGGACGCTGTCGCTATCCCTGATGGCGCTGGCATTAGGCGGTATTCTGGATCGATTTGGTTTTCTCAGGGTATTGATTGTCGGCATTCTGTCCAGGGTAAAGCGGGCTGCCACACTGGTAGCAACTACCATTATCACCAGCCTGTTTGGCAACATGGGGATGGGTGAAGCGTACATGACGATTATTCTGGGTGGGCAGCTGTTTGGCGATGCTTACGATGAGAAAGGTTTAGACCGTTGTGTGATGAGTCGCTCACTGGAAGAGGGCGCAACGCTGACGACCGCATTAATTCCCTGGACGACAGGTGGAGCCTTCTTTGCCTCAACACTGGGTGTATCGGTTCTGGAGTATGCGCCCTGGGCATTGCTTAACTGGATGAACCCTTTGTTTTCCATTGCACTGGCTTACAGTGGTTTTGCGCTGTTTCGAACCGGGAAGGTAGCAGTGGCAGGGTCTGAGGGCAGGCTGGTATAGAGCACCTTGTCCCTTAACTGATATCCGGTAGGGTGTGGCTTTTCTTGAGCTATATTCCGGGAGCCTGCCGGACTTAAGTTCGACAGACTCACCGGAGTTCAGAAGGCAAGCTGGTAACGTGACTAATGATAGATTTAGCCTTCCTCAGACTGCGCCCATTTGATGCGGTGCGGACAACAGGCTTCATTGTGGAGGTCAGCGATGAAGAGCACTTCCAGTCAGGCAGGTGCCATGTTACCGGTATGCCATTCTTTAACAATCACCGTATTGTGATGCTTAATGTACGCTTAACGGATGAAGGCAAGGACTGGTACTGTGGATACGAAAAAAATGATGCAAACTCGCTATTCGTTCCTTTTGGACAGCCTGACGGTACACTTATTCTGACTTACCCTTTGAACGGTTGCGCTCTTGAGGTAAGGCGTGAGGAAGAGGGGAACCGCATTTACCATGACGATAATGGTAGGTGTATGCCATCATCTGTATCTGGAACAAAAGTATTACGGCTGGCTGCCTGTCATTATATGGACTGGCACAACAGGCATCTTGCACGTATGGAACGGATAGCCTACAGAACAGTAGTGGCCAGCGGGCCTGGTGGTTTCGATTTTCAACACACAATCATCTGCGTTAAAGAAGGGCATTATTGGAAAGTTTATAACAATGCTGTCAGTTATTTTTATGAATCAGACCCCTGGACATTAGACAAAATGAACCAGGAATATTGTCAGGCAAAAGACTATATACAGTATGAGTTAGGATATTTTCCTGATTGATCTGTTTATTGAGTGTTAGCTTTCAGTACCAACTAAAAAAGTATAATAATAACGGAGGAATGATGGTTAAAAATACTCTAATTATCCGTTTGGTGATTATTTCATATGGTTGAGTACTTAACAGTTACAAGTAGACAAAAGCCGGATTTTTCAGCTATGACAGCAGGTAAAGCTACATTTGGATTATTGGGTGCAGCTGCAATGATTTTCGAGGGTAACTCAATCATTCAAAAAATGATGCTTCTGATCCAGCAACGTTTATAGCCAGTGAGTTAATTAGAAAATTAAGTGGAAAATATAATCTAAAAGTTATTGGTTTGGGAAAAGTAATAACTGATTCTTCAGATGTTAATACAGTGTCATCCTTATATAATAATTCAGATTATATTCTTGATATACAGAAAGTAAACTGGAGTTTCGTTTATTTTCCAACTGACTGGAATAATTATCGAGTAATATATACTTCAAAGCTTAGATTAATAGATTCAAGAAGAAGTAAGGTTATTGCTGAAGGTTTTTGCTCTAGAATTCCTGTAGAAAGTGACTCTGCCCCAAGTTATGATGAATTGCTTAAGAATAAGGCAGAAGGGCTTAAAAAAGAGCTTGAGTTAGCAGCCAGATATTGTATACAAGAATTTAAGACTAATGTCTTTGAAATAGAAAACTAACAAATGGTTCCAGTTCGTTCCGGGCTTTGTCCCACAATCCGACCACCTTTGGTGGTGGCTGAACCAGGCGTTATGTGCAAACACTACAAATAAATTGCTCATTATGTGAAATTAATAATACACAAGAATATGGAATGGCTACATTACTTTGTTTAGATAATAAGCGACTTAGAAAATGAAAACATTTTTTGCGATTATTTTTACATTGTACTCAAATTTAGCCTTAGCGATGGTTTTTATAGTCAGCTTTGAAAATGGGGACTTGGTTATCCAGGGAGCTAATGCCCACTCATCAACAAAAAGCATCACTATTACAGCGAGCCAGCTAGGTGTAGATAATATTCAAGATTGCTTTTATAACGAAAGCGGTTGGTTAGCCGTCATTACAAACGAAGGACTGTTTGAGATTAGAGATATTCATACGGATCATGGTGGTATAGAAGTAACCCTATATAATCAAAACAATAATCCCATTCTTTCATGGAATGAAAACTCAATTGATATAATTAGCTGTCAAGAAGGATTTAGTGATGGCGAGTCTGTCTTGGCTGTACAGAGCTGTATAAGCCACCTTTCTTTATCTGACCCCCTTAATAAAGCTAGGCTGACAGCAGCTTTAGAGAATAGATGTAGCGGTAGTGTCAAGTTAAGTACAGTATTATTCAATACAGAAAAACATTATGATATAGGTAACTTGAGTTTCAGGACGCAGGAAAAATTAAAAGAACTGTTTTCCTATTTTGATAAAAAATCTTTGATCGCTTTTTTAAATTTTATTTACCCAGGTAGAATAATTTCTGAACATGGAATTAAATTACTGCAGTCATGGTATGAAGAGTGGTTCAAAACAAAATAATCTTATCTGTGACTGGCATGCTGAAGCATGCGTTACATCAGGCTGGGTCGGTTACCGACCCAGCGGATAAAGCGATTAAACCAGAGGGTTATGCAGAGCAGCGCTGGCACCGATCAGTCCGGGGTTGTCAGCCACCACCAGATACGTTGGTATCTGTTGCAGGTAATCCACCATTTTAACGTTGGTTTCAAACGCTTCCCGGAATTTTGATTCAGCAAAGAACTCCGGGAAACGGGGAATAATGCCACCGGCGATATAAACGCCACCACGAGCCCCCAGTGTCAGGGCTGCATTGCTGGCAGCCCGACCGAGCAGTTCGCAGAAATGTTCAAGGGTCTGTTCTGCTACCTTTTCGCCTGCCAGTGCCTGTTGAGTGATTTCAAAATCTTTGAGGCGGGTGTTTTCGCCTGCCAGCGCACTGTGAGCACGGAACAGGTTCTCCAGGCCAGAGCCGCAGAGGATAGATTCCCAGTAAATAAAGTCTGATGTTTTGCGCAATTCTTTAAGAACCGCAATATCCAGATCACTCACCGCAGACAGGGCTGCATGCCCCCCTTCTCCCGGCAGCGGCAGCCAGTGTTCACCGACTTCTTTCAGTCCTGCTACTCCCAGGCCGGTGCCTGGCCCGATAATCAGGCGGGTAGCATGTTCCAGGCTTTCGCCCCGACCTACCTTGATCAGTTCACTGTCTTTAAGGGCAGGCAATGCAAGCGCCTGTGCCGTGAAATCGTTAATAACCTTGAATGACTCAAGCCCCAGTTTGTCCTGCATGGACTTGCAGTTAAACGCCCAGTGGTTGTTGGTCATGCTGATGTCTTCACTGATCGGACAGGCCATTGCCAGACAGGCTTCGTCTACCGTTGTATTTTGTGCATCAAGGTAGGCATTAAAGGCGGCATCAAGATTTTCATAATCGTCACAGGCCAGAACCTGTACACTTTTTGAATCCAGCACATCGTTATGGCTGAGGGCAAACCGTGCATTAGTGCCGCCAATATCTGCGACCAGGGCAGAGTTTTTCATAATTACTTCACTTATCGAGATAAGAAATTAGTGGTGATAAATGCGAAGGGCAAGTTTATGTGAAATTCCGAATGAATTGCAGTTGCTATTTGGAAAATCGGCTAAAAAGAATGGAATAGTCGTATATTTTGTGGAGATTGTACTTATAATGGCTGTGCTTCGGGAGCTGGATCTTTTGCTCCCGGCGACACCTGACTGAAACACAGACAGGTCAGGTACAAATAATAATTCTAAGAGACAGGAAGCAGTTATGAATAATAAATGTCTACTTAAGAAAACCCTGCTTGCGACCACTATTGCCTTAGCTTCACAACACGCAGCGGCTGCTGGTTTTCAGCTGGTTGAACATTCTGCCACCGGTCTGGGGCGTGCCTTTGCGGGGGAAGGAGCGATTGCCGATAACGCCGCAGTAGGGGCAAGAAACCCTGCGGCTATGGCGATGTTTGATACGGCTGCCTTTTCAGCGGGTCTCTCCTATATAAATCCTGATGTGGATGCAGAAGTAACCAGCTCTGCTGCTATAAATCCGGGTGATAGCGGTAAGGCTAAGGATATCGCCCCGGATGCGTGGGTTCCGAACATTCATTACATACACCCTGTTAATGACAGGTTCGCAGTGGGAACATCTGTTTTCTCTAACTTTGGGTTGTCTACAGAGTACCCAAAAAATGTTGGCTCTCTGGGAGGGGGAAATACAGAGCTGATGACCGTTAACTGGGCAATAAATGGCTCTTATCGTATTAATGAGCAGTTCAGTGTGGGTGCTGGTGTGAATGTTCTATATGCTGATGCTGAGATGAATCGATACCTTCCCCCAAGCTTTGGGGGGAATCGTGCCGTGAAAATGGAAGGCGATGGTTATGGCTATGGCTGGAACCTGGGAGCGCTCTGGGAAATAAATCCTGATCACAGGCTGGCACTGACATACCGTTCCAGTATTGAAACAACCCTCAAAGGAAAAGGTGATTTTTTAGCCCACGGCCAGACCAACCTGTCGGCTGAACTGGATATTGAATTTCCTGACCTGTGGGAGCTGTCTGGTTATCATAAAGTCGCTCCGCAATGGGCGTTGTCTTACAGTGTTCTGCGTACCGGCTGGAGCAGTTTCAAAGAGCTGAAGGCGACCAGTTCACAGTGCCTTGATAACACTTGTTTCCAGAAAACTGAAAACTGGAAAGACGCCTGGCGCTACTCTGTGGGTGTTACCCATTATCTGAATAATCAGTGGACACTGCGTGCCGGGGTTGCACTGGATAAGAGCCCGGTACCCAGCGAGCATCGAACCCTCAGTATCCCTGACAGCGACCGGTACTGGTATTCCATTGGCGCGACCTATGCGATTCAGAACAATATGACGGTCGATGCCGGGTTTGCCTATCTGAATGGCAGTAAGAAGAAAGGGCGAGAAGTGGAAACGGTTCGAGGTGTTGGCGATGTCACATACGATTTTGAAGCCGGTGGTGATGCCTATATCTTTGCTGTTCAATACAGCTACTGGTTCTAAACTCAGCCGTTAGCCCATTCACTTTTGTAAAGCGCCCTTCGGGGCGTTTTTTTGTGCGCTGTTCCAGAGGATAAGCAGGAAGGTCCCGACGGTTGTCGCTAAGCTTCAGCTACGTCGATATTGTCTGTTCTGGAGCCGGATACAATGGATAATCACCTTGCCTCTCATATTCTAATTGCGCTGATCATCGGCCTTGTTTTTGGCGGTGTTGTGCAGGCGTTTGCAGCTCCGGACGGCTTCCTGCAGACAGTAGTGATTACAAACACCTTTGGAACCGGTGGCACCCTGTTTGTTGCCATGATCAAGCTAGTGGTGATGCCGCTGATCTTCATTTCTATTGTCAATGCGGTCTGCACACTGGAAGACATCGGTCAGTTTGGTCGTCTGGGGGTATTAACCTTTGGGCTTTATCTGGTGAATACCATTATTGCAATTGTGGCTGCACTCTTTGTCGCTACCCTGTGGCAGCCCGGATTGGGAGCAGATCTGGGGCTGGCTGATCCTTCAGTCAGATTGAGCCTTGAAGAGCCGCCCTCGTTGCTGGCTATGGTCGTTAATATTGTTCCTGTGAATCCTTTTCAGGCGTTTGCAGAAGGAAAGATTCTACAAATTCTGTTTATGGCCCTGATTACAGGTGCCGCCATCAAAAAGCTGGATAAGTCGGACTCCCTCAAAGCCAGTAAAGCGTTTGCTGTCGCTAATAATGTGATGATGAAGCTGGTTAGCATGGTCATGTCCCTGGCCCCCTGGGGAGTCTTTTTCCTGACCGCTAAACTGGCTGCTACCCTGGATATGAAAAGCATTCTGAGCGTGATGTCTTATGTGGGAACCATTCTGCTGGTGATTGTGGTCTGGCTGTTTGTATTTTATCCGCTGGTGGTTTTTGTCACTACCCGCCGCAATCCACTGGATTTTATCCGCAAAACCCGTGAACAGATGATATTTGCCCTGTCTACTGCCAGCTCTAATGCCACGATTCCGGTGACTCTGCGCACACTGACTGACAAACTTAACGTCTCCAGTCGTATTGCCGGATTCTCTGTGCCGCTGGGTGCCACCATGAATATGTCGGGTGCGGCTATCTATATGGTGGTGGCTTCCATCTTTGTTGCTGATGCTTACGGGCTGACCCTGAACAGGGTTGAACTGATTGACCTGGGGTTTACTACTCTACTGCTGGCTATTGCTACGGGTGGAATTCCCGGAGGAGCGATTGTGACCATTGGTGTACTGCTGCACACTTTGGGGCTGCCTCTGGAAGCAATGGGTATCATTATTGCTGTTGACCGGATTCTGGATCCCGCCTGTACTGTGGTCAATGTCACAGGAGACACGGTGGTCTGCACTATTGTTTCTCACGGAAGCACGCTATGAAGGAGGCAGTACCTCAAGCGTGCTTGTGCGACGTTAATTCAATATCAGTCCATTGAGTTCGCAGATTACCGGGTTGATCAGAATTCTTCGTGTAAATGTTTGAACTCTGACAGCTTGCACTCAGAATTTTCAGCGCAGCCAATGATCGTTTGCAGGGTTTTGTTCTGGTCTGGATAAGACCCACTCATATGACAGGGCTATGAACCCTGCCATAGCCCTGTCATGTTGACGATCAGACAACCGGTTCCAGACTGGTGATAAATTCAGTCATTGAGCCGGCTATCTTCCGGTGAGGCTTTTTGCCCACCTTTTCAGCCCAGATTTCACCAGTGCTGTTGACCATCGACAGAATGACATCATCAATATCCGTCACAGCAAAAAACACCGTTTCCTGCTGCCTGAGTTTGCGCTTCATCCAGATATGCCCCAGCATATTTTCCTGCAGACGTTCAAAGTCTTTCTGGCTCCAGGGAAACAGCAGCTCCAGCTTCCCGTCTGAAGCTTCTGCCGCAAGGTTGGCACAGAAGAAACTGCCAAAGTACGTTTTGATATCCGGGTGAAGTTCCAGTTCAAGAGCCTGTTCAATATTGGCAAAGTCTAATGGGGGGGCGCAGGGAACCGGATGCCAATGCACTGTTTCGCCATTACTGGCTCCGCCCTGCTCACAGGGGGAAGGCCAGTCGCTGTCGTACTCCACAGTGGGTGGTTGATGATGTTGCTGCTGGTACGATTGAAAATATCGATGATGAAACTGCTGTAAAACATTGATCAGGTTGGATTGGCTCGCGTTCATTGGCACTGAGAACCTTTAAATAAAAATAGCAATAAAAACGGAACAGGTGAGGAAACCTTGACGACATTGGTCTGTAGTGTCCAGCTGTTTTTATGTGTATTTGCTAAGCTTAACTGCCGCTATCAAGCCATTTTTCAATGAGTGAATTATGCAATACCTAAAGATGTCAGTTGGAATTTTTTTTTAATATTCCTGCTTTCCCTGACCAGATCAGCAGTTTCTGACAATACTGTCTGCGACAGGTTGTCTGGTAACGATCAGCAAACCTGTCTGGATTTCATCAAAAAATATCCGGGAGACTACCAGACAGAGGATCTGGAAAAGGATAGCGAAATTTACCTTTACAATAAGAGCAATACTATTTTCTTTCTTGATGAAGACAGTGTTTTACCCTATCCAATCACCATTGTCAGTTCTGATCGTATCGCTCTGTTTGGCGTAAAAAAAAGTGATAATACAAAACCACAGCTAACTATCTCAGAACAGCAGGAAGGTATACCAGAATCAATAAAGGCAAAAGGCATTAAAGCCATTTATAAGTACTATTTAACTCATCCAAGTTATTACAGACGGGAGATAATTGGTAGCATTGATCAGTGTGACAGCTGCTTAATCTCGGGTTTTTCTGTCAACAGGAATGTTCAAAGTAATAATGAAAAAATAAAGAAGATATTTTCTATAAAAGGTAGCCGTTCGGTCGTACATTTGAATGATATAGAGGCAGCAGGAAATACTCACAATGAATCTGGATATTTTTTGGCTAAAGATATTCGTTTATTAACGATATCAAACTTTACAGCTAGTAGTATTGATAGTAATAACTTAATTAAGCCTGCTATCGAAATAGAAAATACGCCTGAGATCAAACTCAAAAATATTACAATAGACGAAGTTGATGTTATGGGTTTTACAAAGCCGACCAGACCTAAGAAAATAATAAGTATTATTAATCCTGTTAGTTTTACAGTATCAAATACAGGCATTACATCCAGTTCTTATGGACAATTAACAAATCCTGTTTTTATAGGGCTTTCGATTTCATTTACTAATCCTGAGAAATATAAAACCACCCTGGTTAATGGTGTGATTGACCAATTTGAATTTAGTGGTTTTGGGTTAATCACCAACAGGGCGGAGGCCATACGTTTTGATGGTACGCCCGGCTACTGGGCAGGGCTGGTAACGGAAGCTTATAGGCAGGTTAAAGGTTCAGTGACAGTCAAAGACTTAACGGTAGAGGACGGCAGTATAAAAGCCAATAAAATCAACCTTCCAAACCTTCTGATAAAAGGGCTGGAAGAGCAGTCTGCTTCAGTCAGCACCTTTAACAACGTAACGTCTACCCTCCCTGCATTGCTGATACCAACCCTGTCTGGGCAGTACTCATCTGTTAATCACAGCCATTCTCACTCATCACCTTCCATAGCCCTGGCACCGACAAGACAGGTCAGTCTAACCCAAGCGGTAACACCCACACCTGTTGACAGGGGGGCAGAAAACAGAAAAGTTTGTAATCGTCTTGCCAGGATGGACAGGCGGTTATGCCGTAAGTTTCTTGAAAAAAATCCCGGTGAATTTGACGTTCAGTCGTTAGCAGGGAACACATCAATTTCTATTGTTAATCAGAGTAATAAACTATTTCTTATCAGCGGCACTCAGCTCTTACCTCACCCGATTACGATCGCAAATAGTGAAAATATTGCTATTTTCGGTGTTAACGACTCTGAGGGAAAGCAGCCCATATTGAGACCAGGTAAAAAATATAAGACGGCTTCTTATATAAAGGAAGATGTTATAGGAACTGTTTTTGACTGCATTAATTGTATTATCTCCGGCTTCAGCTTTAAAACATGGATTTCATCAAAAAGTAAAAATACAGACAGACTGTTTAATGTTTCAGGTAAAAATACAATTATTCATTTTAATAATTTGAATGTAAATAGAGAGTATGTTCCCAGGTATTTCGATATTAATAGCGTTAGTTCTGTTAAAATAACTAACATGGCTGTCAAGTATCGGGATTCTAAAAGTAATCAGATTGCCAGTCCGGCTATTAATGTGGTAAATGCTGGTAGTTTAGACATTAATAATGTTTCCATTGTTAACTTTGACCCTTATTTGACTGAAGATGCCGAAGGGCTGATCACTCTGGTCAACCCTGTCAGATTTAAAATCAGAAATACAACGTTTAAAGGATCTCGTTTCAGCGATGATAAGGGTTACGGCTCAATAATGACTCCCATCTATGTGAAATTTAATGATTTCAATAAATATAAACATACGCGTGTAGATGGACACTTTAATAATCTCTCGATGACCCGTGTTGACGGCTGGCCCTCTCACTGGGCTGGCATTACGCTGGACGGCAGACCTGAAAGCCTTGCAAGCCTTTTAGCTGGGCAGTATAAGAACATATCGGGAACGGTCAGCATAAGAAATACATCACTGCCAAACTCTGGTGGCAAAGTGAAAAAAAAGTTTCTGCCAAGTCTGTGGGTTGATGATGGTACCTCTCTGCCTCCTGCCACAATTCCCACTCTTAAAAGCTTCTCCTCCGCAGCAACGATTGAAACAGCCGCAACACCTCAAACAGACACAACACCTGTAAAGCAAACACAGGCTTTATCAACGTACAGTCAAACAATACCCCTGTCCCTGACGACATCATTGATAAGCCAACCGCTGCCAACAACTTCCCGTGCTTCTCAAACAGGTATTTCCTTTAAAGACGGTAAGATTAAACCTTCCGGGTTGATCCCTGCTGTTTCAGTTCAACCGTCATCGCCACTCGTTGGAAGAGTTGACACGCCCCGTTTGTCGTCAAACCGTGGTGATGGGCTATCCACAGCTGCAATAACAGGTATCAGCGTAGGTGCTACAGTCTTTTCAATATTTGTGGTTGTGGGAATCGCTATTTGCTATTACCAAAAGCACAGAGTTCACGGGGGGGAAGCCAGTATCGAGATGATGCCACAGTAGCTTCTTCTCTCAGATCGAATGACTACAGCCCGACACCTCTCAGGGGGATCGGGTTTCTCATGACTCAGCAGGTGCATCGGTAGCACATCTCAGGCATGAATAGAAAAAAACTATCACACCGATTCTACCAATCAATTGTACGTTTTTTCCTGCGCTTCTTAGTATTAAACCCATCAACGGGACGCAACAACAAAGCTTCGCTCCCGAACGATAAACACTGAGAAGATAAAGGTACGGAACCATGACTCAATCCCTGATCAACACCAAAATCAAGCCATTCAACGCGACTGCTTTTCACAATGGCGAGTTTGTCGACGTAACCGAAGAAAGCCTGCTGGGCAAGTGGTCAGTTGTGTTCTTCTACCCTGCAGATTTCACCTTTGTCTGCCCAACCGAACTGGGTGATGTTGCAGACCACTATGCGAAGCTGCAGGAGCTGGGCGTAGAAGTTTACTCTGTGTCTACCGACACGCATTTCACCCACAAAGCGTGGCATGACAGCTCTGAAACTATCAACAAGATCAAGTTCCCAATGGTGGGCGACCCAACCGGCACCATTACCCGCAACTTCGGTGTGATGATTGAAGAAGAAGGCCTGGCACTGCGCGGTACCTTCATCATTAATCCGGAAGGTGAAATCAAGGCGATTGAAACCAATGACCTGGGTATTGGCCGCTCTGCTAAAGATCTGCTTCGTCGTGTACAGGCCGCCCAGTATGTAGCGACTCACGACGGTGAAGTTTGCCCGGCCGCATGGCAGCCAGGTGAAGAAACTCTGGCGCCTTCCCTGGATCTGGTTGGCAAGATCTAAATAATAAGTTTGTTGTACATCAGGGGGAATGTGGAGAAGTACATTGCCCCTGATGATTTATTAAAAGGATTAGAATCATCATGTTAGATGCAAACATTAAAGCTCAATTGAACACTTACCTGCAGAATCTCAAGAGACCCGTTGAGCTGGTTGCGTCTCTGGCAGGTGATGAAAAATCCAGAGAAATGTCCGGATTGATTGACGATATCGTGGAGCAATCCAGTCTGGTAACACGAGTGGAAGGCAATAGCAGCCGCAAGCCGTCTATGTTGATTCGCTCATCAGACTCTTCAGACTCTTCAGGTAAGAGAAGCAGCAGCCAGATTGAGTTTGCAGGTTTGCCCATGGGGCATGAGTTCACTTCTCTGGTGCTGGCTTTGCTGCACAGTGGTGGACATGACACAAAATTATCAGACGAAGTGATTAAGCAGATTCGTTCACTGCCCGGTGAATATCACTTCGAAACCTATGTATCCCTCAGCTGTCAGAATTGCCCGGATGTAGTTCAGGCGCTGAACAAAATGGCAGCTATTAATCCAAATATTACCCATGTCATGATTGACGGGGCGTTGTATCAGGAAGAAGTCGACAGCCGCAAGGTAATGGCAGTGCCTTCTGTTTTCCTGAACGGTGAATCCTTTGCCCAGGGACGTATTTCCCTTGAAGAAATCCTGAACAAAATCGACACCAGTGCCGGTAAACGACAGGCAGAAGCTATTAACGAAAAAGAAGCCTTTGATTTGCTGGTTGTTGGTGGTGGCCCGGCGGGAGCGTCTGCGGCTATTTACGCAGCCCGTAAAGGCATCCGTACTGGTGTGGTGGCTGACCGGTTTGGTGGACAGGTGCTTGATACCGTTGGTATCGAAAACTTTATCTCTGTTAAAGCGACGGAAGGCCCTAAGCTGGTGGGTAGCCTGGAAGAACACGTTCGTGATTACGATGTGGACATCATTACCAACCAGAAAGCCAGCAAGGTTATTGCGGCAGAACAGGTTGGCGATCTGATCGAAGTGGAACTGGAAAGCGGTGCAAAACTGAAAAGCCGTTCTCTGGTTCTCGCAACCGGTGCGCGCTGGAGAGAGATGAATGTGCCGGGTGAACAAGAATACCGGGGGGCTGGTGTCGCCTACTGCCCACACTGTGATGGTCCGCTGTTCAAAGGCAAAAAAGTCGCCGTTATCGGTGGCGGTAACTCTGGCATAGAGGCGGCGATTGATCTGGCAGGCATTGTTGAACACGTGACCGTTCTGGAATTTGACAGCAAGCTGCGGGCGGATGATGTATTGCAGAGAAAAGCTCAGTCAATGGACAACATTGATATCATTACCGAAGCACTGACTACTAAAGTGCTGGGCGACGGTGAACGGGTAACGGGTCTGAATTACACGGATCGCAGTACTGGTGAAAGCAAAAGCATTGAGCTGGCAGGTATCTTTGTTCAGATCGGCCTGGTGCCAAATACTGAATTCCTGAAGGGCGATGTTGAACTGACCCCCAGGGGTGAAATCATTACGTCAGCTCAAGGTGAAACATCTATCCCCGGAGTGTTTGCCGCCGGTGATGTGACTGATTCACCCTACAAGCAGATTATTATTGCTATGGGTAGTGGTGCAACCGCGTCTTTGGGAGCTTTTGATTACCTGATTCGAACGCCGGTTGCGGCTGATCTGGCTGCATAAGTTGTCGCTACTACATATCGATATCGTGACAAAAAAAGACCTCGGCAATAATACTTTAAGTGTTGTTGACGAGGTCTTTTTACGCATTTACTGTTTCCCGGGCTTTCTGGATAAGCATCCTGCACTTCCGATATTTATAGGTGGTAAAAGACCTGATGCGATGAGATATAAAGTTTTCTCAATGAACAACCTTCATTCAACATCTGCCACCTGGCGTCAGGTAACGACGGAAGAAGGTACTCGAACGGTAGCCATTTCCCTTGAGAGCCGTGCTGGTCTATGTGCGGCTATGACCGTGACGTGGATAAAAAAAAGTATTGCCTCACAAGGAGTGGGGGTTCTCAGTGATATTGAGATGGGTTCCCATCACTGGATGGCTATCGTACAGGCTGCCTATGAGAAGGGGTCTATGCCCAACACCCAAGGATTAAGTCGGGTTGACAAGATCTTTCCCTTGCTTGTCAGCCAGAACCTGAAACCCTGTGAATGTTCCAGGGGGACAGGTTTTTTTCCCCCCGAGCAAGTTGTTAACTGGGCAATAAGCAAGTCCGGCCACTCGTTGTATGCTTTTGAAAAGTCTGGTCCTGGAGGTCATATGAGTCATATGATCGGCATGCGATGTGAAGGCAGAATCCTGCAAATGTTTAATCCAAGTGAAGGCTTATACCAATACTCGGACGTTTCCAGTTTTAAACAGCACATGCGGAGCTATCTGGTTAGAGATGGTTCGAAGTTTTGCGGGGAGTGGGGGCTGATTTCTGTGAGTTCGTACCTTTAAGTAAAACAGCCTCACTATCGCGATCACATTACCCCTCAGGGCAAGGTTGAGCGTCCAGTTTGCCTGCAAACTGTGCTACTCTGGCTCAGGTGCATGGGGGGGGTAATGATGTTAATTAAACGCTTTATTAAAGACATAAAAGAGATGCACTGGGCACCCAGGCTGATATTGCTGCTGGTGGTTCTGAAAACCCTGGCTGTGATGATGCGCGAAGCCGCTATTTAACAGGGGAAGGGAGACAGGGAGTGATTTATGTTCTGTTTGGGGTGCTGATACTGGCACTGATATTTGGTCCGCAGTACTGGATAAAGACAACCCTTAAACGCTATGGCAAGTGGCGTAAAGACCTTCAGGGAACAGGTGGCGAACTGGCTGAACATCTGGTTGAACGGTTTCAGCTGGAAGGGGTGACGGTCGTTCGAGGCGCTCCCGGGGCAGATTATTACGACCCGGAAGAGAAGATTATTTCACTGTCGCCCCAGCATTACGACGGTCAGTCTGTGGCTGCCGTAGCCGTTGCGACCCATGAGACCGGTCATGCCATTCAGCATAAAGAGCAGAACCCTGATTTTATGCAGAGGCAAAAGCGTATCCGCACGGCGATGGCAATAGAGCGCTTCAGTGTCATGGCGCTGCTGGTCTCTCCCGTTATTTTTGCCCTGACCCGTGTTCCCCACAGTATGATTCTGACGGTATTAATTGGTATTTCCGGCATGCTGGCCAATGTATGGGTACAGTTTAAAAACCTGCCGGTTGAAATGGATGCCAGCTTTGGCAAGGCGATGCCGATTCTGGAAGAAGGGTATCTGGCGGGCAACGATTTGCTGGGCGCACGTGCGGTTCTGAAAGCTGCCGCTTACACTTATGTTGCAGCGGCATTGGCCAGTTTACTGAACCTTGGTCGCTGGCTGATGATACTAAGACGATAGGTGGTCGGGATGTCGTTTAGCAGTACTTCTATCTGTCATGTGCTACCTGCTGCACTTCTCTCATTGTTGTTTGAAGCGACAGAAGCGAATGCTGTGCAGACGAATGAAATGATTTATCGCGGTTACTACGTCTGGGGTGCCGAGGTTCATACATTTTCTCCCTGTGCATCGGGTAAAACCTACTGGGTCAGTTTTGACTGGGCTGGCAGGGCAATGAACGACTATTACAAGTCCCATGTTCCACAACCTTATGAACCCATGTTTATTGTTTTCCGGGGACGGCTGCTTGATGAACAGGTAGATGGTTTTGCACTGGAATACGATGGGCTGATTCGCATCAGCGACGTTGAAAGCTTTGGTTTTTATAAGGACAATCAGTGCGACGCCGATCAGCGTCGCACTGATGATAAAGTATCAGAACGTTGGCGGCTGTAGCAGGGACAGTTTGTTCTCGCTGACGGCTCTGGAGCGTTCATGCTCTGTAATTTCGGTTTTGAGCTGACCAATTTCTTCTTTGTAATCCTGAATTTCTCTCAGGAGCTTCAGGCGTTCGTCGGCGGTGCTGCTATCGCTGATGACACGAGATTCTTTTTTAGCAATGTCCTTTTCCAGCCTGTCAATTTTTCTGTTGGCAGAGCTGATTGGTATAACCCGTTGTACACCGCGCTTGTGTTTTCCCTGCAATGCGCGGTTCCACCCTTTGCAGTTACTCGATTGCTAAGTCATACAATATAAGAATCCGGCTTGCCATTGGCCAGTCGCATAACCCTCTGGTTGCTACTGCCTCGCCAGGGCAGGGTCAGGTCTCGTTTGTTTTCTTCGAACTTACCGTCAATCAGCACATCAATATATTGGATGATCTCTTTCTGTCCGGGACTAAGATTTTCCAGGGCATAACCTGTCCATAGCCAGATATCTTTTTCCGGCAATTCCGTTTTCACCCTTTTAACCAGTCGTTCAACCATTTTCAGGTTGCCCGGAAACAGTGGGTCACCACCCGACAGGGACAAACCGTCACGCTTTACCCGCTCGTCGGCAAGATCATCCAGAATCTTCTGCTCAAATTCTTCAGTGTACGGGATACCGGAATCCGGGTCCCAGGTTGTGGAATTGTGGCAACCTTTGCAGAAGTGTTCACAACCACTGACAAACAGGGAGGCCCGGGTTCCTTCTCCATTGACGACATCAATCGGATAGTAGCGCTGGTATCTCATGGTTCCAGAAAAATTCCTTTCAACAGCAGGATACCCGGCACAAGCCGGGTATCGCATCGTTTAATCAAACCAAAGGCAAGGGTTACAGGTGTTTAACGCGGCGTACCACTTCTTCCTGTTTGCCTTTAATGAATGGACGACTGTTAGGCTGCCCCAGGTAACCACAGACACGACGGGTTACAGACATTTTTTCGGAGTCGCGGTTTTTGCATTGCGGACATTCGAAACCACGGCTGGTGGCGTTGAACTCACCTTCGTAACCACAGCTATAGCAGGTATCGATGGGTGTGTTGGTGCCATAGTATGGAACCTTGTCGTAGGTGTAGTCCCAGACGTTTTCCAGGGCCTTGATGTTGTTCAGCATGTTAGGGAATTCACCATAGCAGATGAAACCACCACTGGCATGCATCGGGTAATCCATCTCGAAGTCGACCTTGTCGTAAGGTGTGACTTTCTTTTCAACATCCAGATGGAAAGAGTTGGTGTAGTAACCTTTGTCGGTCACACCTTCAATAACACCGTACTCTTTCTGGTCCAGTCGGCAGAAACGGTCGCACAGACTTTCACTGGGAGTGGAGTAAAGGCTGAATCCGTAGCCGGTTTCTGCTTTCCATTCGTTTACACGACCACGCATGTATTCAATCAGCGACAGGGCTTTCTGGCGCAGTTCTTCACTGTCGTAGATATGTCCGTCGTCATACAAGGCGTTAATGGTTTCGTGAATACCAATGTAACCCAGGGAGATGGAAGCTCGGCCATGCTTGAAGATTTCGCTGATTTTGTCTTCAGGCTTCAGGCGAACACCGCAGGCACCTTCAACATAAAGAATAGGAGCCACCTTTGCCTGAACATTATCCAGACGTTTGATGCGTGTCATCAGGGCGGCTTTTGCCAGCTCCATACGCTCATCAAGACGCTTATAGAAGTCGCTTTCACTCTCGCTTTCTATAGCGATACGAGGCAGGTTCAGGGAGACAACACCCAGGTTGTTACGGCCGTCGTGTACCAGCTGACCATTTTCTTCATAGGTACTCAGGAATGAACGACAACCCATGGGGGTTTTAAAACTGCCGGTTACTTCAATCAGCTTGTCGTAGTTCAGGATATCCGGGTACATACGCTTGCTGGAACATTCAAGAGCCAGTTGTTTGATATCGTAGTTTGGGTCGTCCTTGCTGAAATTGACCCCCTTACGAATAGCGAACACCAGCTTAGGGAAGACAGGTGTCTTATTGTTACGGCCCAGTCCGCGAATACGGTTCTTCAGAATCGACTTCTGTACCAGTCGCTCTTCCCAGCTGGTTCCCAGGCCAAAGCCAAAGGTGACAAACGGTGTCTGGCCGTTGGCGGTGTGCAGAGTGTTTACTTCGTATTCCAGTGCCTGATAGGCGTCGTAACAGTCTTTCTCGGTACGTTCCATGGCGTATTCACGGGCTTTGGCTTCATCGCCAATCCAGCGAATACCTTCTTTCAGGTGTTTTTCAAACGTTTTCGTGACGTAAGGTGCATGAATCCGGTCGATTTCATTGATGCTGGTACCGCCATAAATATGGCTGGATACCTGGGCAATGATCTGAGCGGTGATCGCAGTGGCGGTGGTGATGGATCTTGGGGTCTCAATTTCCGCATTACCCATGCGGAACCCCTTGGTCATCATGCCTTCAATGTCGATCAGCATGCAGTTGAACATAGGGAAGAAAGGCGCATAGTCCAGATCGTGGTAATGAATTTCACCGCGTTCATGAGCCGCTGAAATTTCTTTTGGCAGAATGTGCTGCTTTGCGTAGTGTTTGGCTACAACGCCTGCCAGCAGGTCACGCTGGGTTGGGATAATCTTGCTATCCTTGTTCGCGTTTTCATTCAGCAGTTCATCGTTATCCTGATTAATAATGCTCAGAATATCTTTGCTCAGGGCGTTGCGTGATTCGCGGGCAATATCACGGGCATGACGATACTCGATGTATTTGCGGGCAGCATCATGGTAAGGACTGCTCATCAGCAGGTCTTCTACCTGGTCCTGGATATCATAGATATCGACCTGTTCCTGACCTTCACAGGTGCTGGCTACTTTAGACGCTACAAATCGGGAAAAAGTGTCGTCTTTAACATGAGCATCATTCAACGCGCGTACGACAGCTTTGAATATACGTTCTGCGTCGAATGGTTGGCGTGAGCCATCGCGTTTGATGATCTCGGTCATTGAGAACTTCTCCGGAATATCAGGTTGAGATGATGAAGGGAATCATCTGGTTGTGGTGTGTGGGTTGTGGAGGCACAAGATGTTGTGTTTTCCGTCCGCTTATTATCCGGAAAGATAATCAATCTTCAATATTGACAAGTAGAAAAAGCGTAGAAATTTTTTTCTGTGGCTAAAAAAGTCAGTGTCCACTATTCCCAGAGTTTCGGTCAGCATTGGGCTGATTTGGAAGTGACGAATATTACTTTTATTGGGAAGCATAGGATGCGGGTGGTTCTGGACAAATGACTTCATTACAGTGTTGTCTGTGTCGAAAATTAAGCTGAAAAAAATGATTGTCTGTCGTAAATATCCTGGCCTGGTGACGGCCTGCTGCGATTTCCATACTTAACGTAGCCTCACAGGCTGTGAGGGAAGGGGCATTGGGTGCAGATGGCGGGGCGTTAGCTACAGCAGGTGACTCTGTACTAGAGGTATCAGTACCTGCCTGACCGAAAGTTATCTCGCTGGTTTCAGTATTCGTGGATATATCACCGTCGTACCCGGATGTTGATATAGGATTTGTTGGTGACAACCCACTGGGTACAACCTGAGGTGAACTGGCGGCATTGAACTGGTCAAAAAGGTTGCGTCTGGGTGTGTGCTGCAAGTTCTGTTCATCGCTCCCGGTTCTACTGGTGCTGGAACTACTTTCTGTTGATAAAGGAGATTCACGGGATAAGGAGGACTCAAAGCTTGCACAAGATGTAGAGGACTCAGAGCTTGAAGGAGTAAGCAGGTTTATAGGGGTATTATTGTGTGTAACGGGCGGGCCAGTGTGATGTTGCGTGTAAATGTAGTAAGTACTCGCTCTAAGATATCGCTCTAAAAACAATTGCAGGTTTTTTTCTTCTGGTGGCTTTGTCCAGTCTATTTGGCCAAATTTATCGACAGTCACAAGATACTCTTCTCCTGAGTTGCCGTTAATAGTCACAACCCATTTTTCTGCCGCAGCGAAAGGTGCCGAAGCTAAAAGATATAACAGTAATATTGATGCTTTCAGGTTCGTAAAGGCGATCTTTGAGAGAGTAACGTAGCGACTGTTGTTCATAAGCCTTCCAATATCGATTGGAATTGTGAATGAGTGGCAAATAAAAGATTTCGAAATAATAGGTGTAAACTCTTGTTCATGTATTT